>JANWLA010000049.1 GCA_025451075.1 Nitrosotalea sp.
GAACAACTAGTAAAGGACACAAAGAGCAAAATGCAACAAGAATTTTCAACTCTATCAATGGAGGCATCGAGATAATGTCTGGAGTATCATTTAAGACCCTTTCAAAGATTGCAGGTCCTCTAATGTTTGTAGAGGGTGTAGAAAATGCCGCATACGGTGAAATGGTAGAAATAAAATTACAAAATGGTGAGAGACGACAAGGTCAAGTTCTTGATACAAGACAAGGTCTTGCAATTGTGCAGGTCTTTGGTGCAACACTTGGTCTAAACATTGGTGATACATCAGTAAAATTCCTCGGAGAGACTGCTCAGCTTGCAGTATCTGATGAAATGTTAGGACGTGTCTTTGATGGTCTTGGAAATCCACGAGACAATGGTCCAAAGATTGTTTCTAAAACCAGAGTTGACTTGGTTGGTTCTGGTATCAATCCATACTCAAGAGAAGAGCCATCTGAATTCATCCAGACTGGCATGTCTAATATTGATGGAATGAATACACTGGTAAGAGGTCAAAAGCTTCCAATATTTTCTGGTGCAGGTCTTCCACACAACTTGCTTGCAGCACAGATTGCAAGACAGGCAAAAGTTCTTGGCGGTTCAGAAAACTTTTCAGTAGTATTTGCAGCAATGGGAATCACAAGTGAAGAGGCAAACTTTTTCGTAAAACAATTTGAAGAAAGTGGTGCACTTGGAAGAACAGCTCTATTTCTGAATTTATCATCTGATCCATCCATGGAGCGTCTACTTACTCCAAGACTTGCATTGACTACCGCAGAATATCTTGCCTATGAAAGAGACATGCATGTTCTTGTAATCATGACTGATATGACTAACTATTGTGAAGCATTAAGAGAGATCTCTGCTGCAAGAGAAGAGGTTCCTGGAAGAAGAGGTTATCCTGGTTACATGTATACTGACTTGTCATCATTATATGAAAGAGCAGGAAAGATCAAGGGACGAAATGGTTCTGTTACCCAGATTCCAATTCTTACCATGCCTGCAGATGATATTACTCACCCAATTCCAGATCTTACTGGTTATATCACAGAAGGACAGATTGTCATGAGCAGAGACTTGCACAGAGGAGATATTCATCCACCTGTAGATGTCTTGACAAGTCTTTCACGTTTGATGAATCAAGGTATTGGAAAAGGAAGTACAAGAGAAGATCATAGAAGCCTTGCAGACCAACTCTACTCATCTTATGCACAAGGAAAAGATGCAAGATCATTGGCTGCAATTGTGGGTGAAGAGGCACTCAGTGACCTTGACCGAAAATTCATGAAAGTAGCTAATGATTTTGAAAGAAAATTTGTCAACCAAGGAATGGACGAGAATCGTTCAATAGAACAAACTTTGGATATTGGCTGGGAATTGCTAAGCGAACTATCAGACTCTGAACTTAATCGTATCAAGCCAGAATTTATCGAAAAGTACAGAAAGAGATCTGGTGCAGGTGCATAAAATTGCCATCGGTAATTAACATCAGACCAACACGCCTTGAATACATCCGTACAAAAAGAAGAATCATTGTTGCAAAAAAAGGTCTAAAATTATTAAAACTAAAAAGACAAGCACTGATTCTTGAATTTTTCAACACAAGCAAAACAGTAGCTTCACTTAGAAGTGGTCTTCAAGCTGAGTTAGTAAAAGGATATCACGCAATTAGAATGGCAGAGATGCTTGCAGGTGCTATGCGACTAGAAAATGAGGCAATGAAAATTCCACAATTGAATAAATTACAAATTACTCCAAAAAACGTTATGGGCGTTCGAATTCCAAAGATTGAAGGTGGAAAAAGTAACCAAGCATTAACAGAACACCTCTTAGAGCTTCCACCATCTATTAATGAAGCAATCAAAGCATTTCATAATGTACACAAGATGGTTCTTGATGTTGCAGAAAAAGAGACTACACTTCGCAAATTATTACTTGAGATTGAAAAGACAAAACGAAAATCTAATGCTATTGAAAATGTATTCATCCCAAGATTGTTGGCAGCAATCAAGTTTATCATATTCAGATTAGATGAGATGGAACGAGATACTTTCATGATGCTAAAGACAGTCAAACGAAAGATGGGAGAAAGAGAACAAGAGGCTTTGCTAAAAAAGGAGAAGGAAATAATTGCCTAATTTCGTAAATCAACAACAGAGGAGATTCTTTATGATAATCAGAGCATTCAAGGTAGGTAACATTCTTGGTACAATAGCCTTGGCACTATATGCAGGCAAGCACTTTTTTGGAGTTTAAAATGTCATCAGAAAAATACGTACACTCACTTAAGCAAATAAAAGAAACAGAAGAGAAATCTCAAAAAGAAATTGATGAGCAAAAAAAGAGAGTGACAGAGGAGATACGAAATTTTGAAACTCATGCTATACAATCAATTACTACTGCAAGGGCTGATGGAGAAAAATTAGTTGAATCATCCATAGATCAAGCAAGAAAGAAAGCACATGTTGAAACAGAAAAAATTATCGAAGATGCAAAAACCAAGGCAAAGTCGATTTCTTCAAAAATTGATTCTCAAACAGTCAAAGAAATAATCGATATTTTATTAAAAGAGGTATAGATTTTGGTTCTAAAACCAATACCAATGGAAAGAATTGCGGTACTTGGGTTGCGAAACGAAAGACAAACCGTAGTATCAATTTTACATGATCTTAGCGTTGTACAGCTTGAACCATTGTCAAAGGATGTTGCTACACTTGTACGAAATGAACGTGACAATGAAATGTTCAGACAAGTCTCAGACCAACTTTTAAGAATGAAGGCGCTAAGAACCGTTCTTCCATCGATTGATGCTACACAATGTCAACGATTCACTTCCATGGACCAAATAATGAAGGCTGCCAAGTCTATTGATATAGATGACAAAGTAGCTACTTTGGAAAAAGAAAAAGAACACCTCTTGACACAGCTAAAAGATACTGAGAACAACATAAAACTAGTTGGGGAATTTTCATTTTTCCCAGAAGATTTTAACGTTCTTCAATTAAAAATGGCCCACTCTTACTTTGGTAGGGTAGACTCCAAAAACTATCCTGCTTTCAAAAAGGCACTAGATGTCAACAGCCAAGATGTCTTCATCTACCAAAAAGAAGGAAAAGACATCACAAATGTAGTCCTTGTCACATTTCCAAACTTTCCACCACATGCACTAGCAACTGTAGTTCAAGAATATGGTGTAAAGATGGAAGCAGTTCCAAAACTAGAGGGAAAGGCAGACCAGCTAATGCAAAATCTAAAAGCAAAACAAATAGACATTTCTCAAAAACTAAAGGAAGTTGAAAAACAACTAGACGAAATCTCAAAGGCTCACTATGTCAATATTGTTTGCATCGAGGAACAGCTTGAGATTGAAAACAAGAAACTTGAAGTAATTGATAACTTGGGAGTAACATCGGATTCTTTTGCCCTTGAAGGCTGGATTCCAAAATCAAAGATAGGACAACTAAGGGCTATCTTTGAAAAAAATACCAAAGGTACAATGCTATTTGAGCTTGAAACAGACGAGCATCCTCCTACTCAATTTGACAATCCAAAAAGATTCAAACTGTTTGAGGCCTTTATCAGATTCTATTCCTTGCCAGAAGGAAAAGAGTTTGATCCCACACTAATTTTTGGCCTGCTCTTCCCAATATTTTATGGAATGATGGTAGGAGATGCAGGATACGGACTTGTTATACTTCTAGTCTGTAGATGGGTTATCCGAAGAATAGACGGAGGGAAAAAGGACTTTAACATCATGCCGGGCATGTTACGAAATTTTGCACTGAATATACTAAAAAGACGACAAATGGTAAAACTAGCAAAAGCGATGACCCCAGGTGCCATCATTGCAATAGCATTAGGTTTTGTGTTTAACTTGTACTTTGGATTCCATCTCAATGGTTATCTATTTGGTTTTCTCAACTCTTCACTTGGTTTACACCTTCCAGCAGATGGAACAATATTCAGTCCAATCACTGGTCTAAGAAAATTATTACTAATTAGTGGATACATTGGTCTTGGAATGGTAACATTTGGACTAGTTCTTGGTATACTAAACAGTCTTCGTGAAGGAGAAAAGAAACACGCAATTGGCAAGGTAGGTTGGTTGCTCTTTGGCTGGGGTGTGGTACTCTTAGGTCTTGCATTAATGCATCACCAGCACATCAATCCAGTGCATAGTGTAACAGGGGCAGCCTACATAGGCCTGATGATAGGAGGAATAGGACTAATGTTTGTAGGAGAAGGCCCAAGGGCAATCATGGAGTTACCATCAATTGTAAGTCACATATTGTCATACACAAGAATTATTGGCATTTTGTTGGCATCTGTTATCCTTGCTGATGTAATCGATTTCATATTTATCAAGACACTACATCATTCAATTCCTTTCATCATTCTTGGAACAATAATACTCTTCATTGGTCACATATTCAATATCGTTATTGGTGTATTTGAGCCAGGTATTCAGGGCGCCAGATTGATCTACGTTGAATTCTTTTCAAAGTTCTATCATGGAAATGGCAGAGCCTTTAGGCCATTTGGAACTTCAAGGAAATTCACATATGACCAGTATGAACTACAAGCAGAAAAGAAATAGAAATTTTAATAATATTTTAACTCGTTGACATCCAAAGTTCTTGTACAGTACCTACATCTTAACACAAGTCCTGTTTTATCCACAACATCCATGATGGGCTGTATATCTTCATCGCTATTTGTTATGCAATCCGGATTTGAACATCGAAAGATTCTCTCAATTTGATTTGGCAAGGCAACACGTCTCTTCTCAACCAATTTGTAGTCTTGGATTATGTTTACTGTTGCTCTTGGTGCAATAAGTGCAAGCTTGTTAGTATCTGTGTCCTGTAAAAATTTATTCTCAACTTTAATAATGTCTTTTTTTGCAACCTTGGAGCTTGGAACATTGAGTGCAATTGTAATTACATTTCCATCTCTGCCATCTATTCCCAATGCATTTAGCACCTTCAAACCTTTTCCAGATTCTATATGATCAATCACAGTTCCATTTTTGATCCTTCTTACGATAAGATCCGACTCTGACATTGGAATAGTTTGTATACTACTCATATATAATAGTGAATTGCTAATGAGCAATTCTTTTTTCCAAAAAGATA
>JANWLA010000050.1 GCA_025451075.1 Nitrosotalea sp.
AGATGCAAATTATGACAAATGAATTTGCGTGACCCTGCGAAAAACTGTACATAGTCAAGTACAATGTGTTTGTACGAACGGCAAGAGAATGCTTTAGCCTATACAGGGTCACGCCATTACACCCTTTCATGTTTTTATAAAATTCTAAATCAAATGCAACAAAATCTGCCCTGCATCCTTATTGTGATAGAACACCAGTTATGGTAGAGTTTTGCATATTAGATGGTGCATATGCTGACGCATGCAATATTCCATAAACTGCATTGTCTATTGTCATCTCTATGATATGTGGCGTATTTGGAACATCTTTTACCTCAGCTGTAAACTTTGAAGAATAAAACGTGCCAGTAAATAATACGGTATCACTATTTTTCATTGTGACTGTAACTGATCTTGTCTGGCCAGATGAATCATCAAAGTTAAGCATTGCATTGTTTCCCAGGTTTACCGTAGTTAGCTGGACTGTACTGTAATAGGATGGTAGAGTTGGCAAAGCTGGTGTGCCAGGTGCAGTTGGAGATGGTATACCAGATGATGATGTACCGCCGTTATTAGAATAAGGAGTAATGACAAGACCGCTTGTGACATTGACTGGTGGAGAATTTGGTTTTGCCGTTAATTGAACTACTTGGACTGGATCGCCTACATTTGCTGAACACTGGTCAAGCTGAATTATTCCTGTTAGTTGTTTTTTGCCATTTATTGTTTGGGCCAAATCAGGAACAGAGATCTGGCATGTGTCGCCTGATTTTTCAAAAACCTGTCCAGTATAGTTTTGTTGTGTTACATATTGTGGAGCAAGTTGGTAAACAGAAGTAGGAGCATTATTTGATATTGTAGAATTTACAAGTAGTCTTCCACCTATACCTATCTCCTTAATGGCTGACTTGGAAGCGTTGATGACGCCCTTGTCGCTTGTGACCTGATCAATTTTGTCCTTTACTGTATCAAGTGATGGCACACTCTGGAATAATTTTGATGAATTGGGTATCAAGATGACTAGAGTAGCTATTATAATTCCAATAATGATCAGTTTTCCTATCAAGTGATTTCATCTCTAGAGTTTTTCATAAAAAAGCACAAATGCACACTAGTTGAGCAAGTGTGATAAAATTTATCCAGTTATTTCCCTATCATCAGGGGCAAGCCAGTCCATTATCTTGTCAAGATCTTTAGAATGAAGTATGACCTTGATTGGACCCATGGCAGACTCTTCTGCCTCTTCGCATATTGCTATTACATCTACAAATGCTGCCTGTTTGTTCAGATAGAACCAGGTGGTATCTCCCTTGGTATTGTATCGCATCTGCCTTCGGTAAACCCTGTTGCTTCGATGCTTTTTGATTGTCTCCTGTATCTTTGATATGGATTCCAGTTCATGTGATATTGCCTTGATGCTTCCTTCCTTGTACTGGTAATCTGTTTCCAGTATAACTTTGGATACGGCAAGCCTTACCTTGTCTGGATCTTCAGACGGGTTTACTGCTGCATAGACCTCAATCTTGCAGGCAACTTTTGGAATCTTCAAGTCATCCAGCCTTTGATGACGTTATACGCAGTGCCAACTAGTTCTTCAATTGTCATGTTATTGTTGGAGATTGTTTCATCTGCAAGCGCAATTGATTCGCTCATGCCAACTCCAATCTCCCTTGAATCTCTTTTTGTAAAATCTTCACGATCAGAAGGGGCATCTGACCTGCCGCGCTCTGTTAGAAACTTGTATCTTGTATCACCAGATGCATGTATTGCAAGAACTTTGACTGTACCGATTTTTTTTAGTACATTGACTTCTGCAAGTGATCGTACTCCATCTACAAGCACAACATCAGACTTGGAATTTTGAATGCCATCTTTTATGAGCTCTGCCACTGCACCCGGACCATTTTTTTCTCGCAGCTCAATCATGAGATTTCCAAGATTTACACCCGTTGGCTCTATCTTTCTTCTTGTTGCCTCTGCCCTTACTGCATCCCCCATTGTAATTTTGTCAAACCCTTTTGATTTTAGGCCCTCAGCTATCGTGGTTTTTCCAGCACCGGGCATTCCTGTAAGACATACGATTAGTTTCACACTCACAAATTTCATTTCCTAGTCTATGAAGCTACCGAAAATCATTATAGATGCCATAATCTGAATTCCACTAATGCGTGCTTTTGTTGCAGTAGAGATTCAAGATGACAACATACTGGATGCAATTGCCAAGATCCAATCTGAATTTAAGATAAAGGCAACTCCTGTAAACAAAAAAAATATGCACTTTACATTATTGTTCTTGGGTGAGATAACAGAAGAGACTGCAGAAAATGTAAAAAAAACCTTGTATACCATTTCATTCAAGCCAATCGAAGTCAGATTTACACATGTTGGTGCATTTCCAAATCCAAGATCTCCGCGAGTGATATGGATTGGGGTAGATGAGGCATCATCAAAACAACTAGTAGAGCTTGCATCACAGGTAGAAAAAAAACTCGAACCCCTTGGATTCAAGTCAGACAAACCTTTCAAGGCACACCTGACAATATTTAGAATCAAAACTAGGGCAGATGATATTTCAAATATAATTGAAAAATTCAAGAAAATTGATCTGGGCAAGTATACCATGACAGAGTTAAAGTTCAAGCAAAGCATCTTAACTCCTAATGGCCCAATATACTCTGATTTACAGGTGGTTTTAGCTCAATGAGTAATGTTTTGGAACAGGCAAGAAAGATATCAATTCCAGCAAGACAGGAACAAGAAAAAATTGGAGCACTTGCAGAAAAGTTACTTGACCTGGTAAAAAAAGAAGCTACAAAATATCCAGATGTTGTTTCTGTTGAGCTTGGCGGATCTTTTGCAAAAGGAACTTGGCTCAAGGGCAAGCTTGACCTTGACATCTTTGTCAAGATGAAAAAAGAAACAGATGAAAAACAATTTGAAAAGATTGGCAGAGATATTGGATTTTCATCCATGAAAAAATTCCATCCCTATGTTAGATACTCGGAGCATCCATACGTTGAGGCAGTGGTTGAAGGTACCAAAGTAAATGTTGTTCCGTGTTACGATGTAGAAAAAGGACAGTGGAAGAGTGCAGCTGACAGGTCATCATTTCATACTAGATTCATACTGGAACAACTAGATGAGCAAAAAAAGAATGAGGTAAGACTGCTCAAAAAGTTTCTCAGAGGAATTGACATTTATGGGGCAGAGATAGCCAAGGAGGGATTTGGTGGATATGTTTCCGAAGTTTTGATTTATCATTATGGCAGTTTCATGAATGTTTTGGAGACTGCGGCAAACTTTGTGCAAGGGCAAGTGATAGGAAGTCCCACAAAGAAATTTGAGACTGCATTGGTATTGATAGACCCAATAGATAGCAACAGAAACCTTGGTACTGCAATTTCTGCACAAAATTTTGGCAAATTCATACTTGCAGCAAGGGCATATCTGAAAAAACCATCATCAGTGTTCTTCAATGGAAAAAAACCAATCCCAGATACAAAGAACCTACAAAATGTCATAGTTGTCAAGTTTGATTACAAACACAGGAGTCCTGACATAATTTGGGGCCAGATAAAAAGGGGAGCAACTGCCCTTTCAGGCCAACTCGAACTTGGTGGATTTCATGTATTGCGCAAGAGTGCAACAACAGATGAAAATTCAGAGGCCGCAATGCTTTTTCTTTTGCGCTCGACAACAATTGAAAAATCCATGGTCAAAAATGGCCCTGACGTATTTAGAAAATCAGAATCAGAGAGCTTTATTTTGCGAAATTCCAAGAACAAGCTAACATGGGTTGATGACGATGGGAGGATCTTGTCTTTACAGCAAAGAGAGTTCCATGAAGCAAAAAAATTCTTACAGTCCATTTTGAAGAAAAATCTGTCAAAGGCAGGCATTCCAAATGGAATAATTCCAGACATGAAGCACAGTTTTAGGGTGCTAGGAGGCAATCAGGTGACAAGCAAATCCATTAAAAAGGCTCTGGCTGAGTTAACCTCTACCAATGAACTCATCTTTGGTTCCAGCAAGTAATCTTGTCAAAGAACCATATTCTCTCATACTAGGATACCCCAAGGCCACAAAGAGTGAACTTGTCAAAAGACATGCCGAGCTTAAAAAACTCGGAATTACAGGTGTGTCATTTCAGGGCGAGACAACTCTGAACAATATCCATGTACTAGGCAAAGGCTATGTTGGAGTTGTGGTACTGTCACGACTTGGCAAAAAAGATGTAGCCCTCAAGATTCGTAGAATAGATTCAAGCAGACAAGAGATGAAAAGTGAGGCAAAACTTCTCAGGATTGCAAACAAGGCAGGTGTGGGTCCAAAGCTTGTAGACAGTAGCAAAAATTTCTTGATAATGGAATATGTTGAGGGTAAAAAAATAACTGATTGGGTAAGAGATCTAAAGGGCAGAGGAAGTACTGCAAAACTAAAGTCTGTTGTAAGACAAGTTCTGGAAAATTGTCACACCCTTGATACTATTCATCTTGATCATGGAGAGCTAAGCTATATCCACAAGCATGTGATCGTAGGAAAATCTCCATGCATAATTGATTTTGAAAGTTCCAGTACAAACAGGAGAACTTCAAATGTTACATCTGCCACTCAATCAATATTCATAGGCTCTGCTCTTTCAAGTATTGTTAAAAATATTATAAAGATACCAAGCAAGAAAAAAATGATAGGCCCGCTTAAAAAATACAAGCATGACCAGTCAAGAGAGAATTTTGATGACATACTAAAGATGTTGGGGTTGGATAAGAGTTGAGCTTGCAAGATATCAAGACAAATGCACTAAAAATTTCACTTGCAGTAATACTTTCTGCCTTTGCAGTAGAATTTTTGATTGGAGTTTCTTCCAACAGTCTTGCTCTTATCACAGACAGTGTTCATGCAGTATTAGATTCCATAGTAACTGTAGTCTTGCTTATTGCAGCAAAATGGTCTACAAAACCACCGGACAGGGAGCACACCTATGGTCATGGAAAGATTGAGACGATGGGCAGTTTTGTTGCAGGTATTATAATTCTTGTAATTTCATTGTTTTTTGTTTACGAGTCCGTATCAAGGTTCCAAGAACCAAAACCCCTAGTTGTACCTGGAATTCTTGCAATAATAGCAGCAGTGTATACTCTGGGATCCATCTTCTTTAGAATAACAATTCTGAGAAGGGCCCTGCAGAAAACAGATGGCTCTACGCTTAGAGTGGACCTGTACCATGCCCTCATGGACATGGGTGCCACCTCAGTTGCCTTGGTAGGAATTGTGTTTGTTATCATGGGATTCTACCAAGGTGACAATATTGCAGCACTTATCCTTGGAGGCCTGCTTGCTGCACTAAGTTTGAAGCTAATCCACAAGAGTGGTCTTGAGCTTACTGATGCCGTTCCTGTAAACATGGTCAAGAGAGTGCGAGACATTGCAAGTAACACTGCTGGAGTTATGAAGACAGAATCTGTCCATATACGCAGGTCAGGTAGTGACATTTTTACAGAAATTACAATAACATTAAGCGCTGCATCAAGTTTTGAGGAAGCCCACAAAATTAGTGCCAATGTAGAAAAGAACATCAAAAATGCCATTGCAAATTCCAATGTCACCATTCACTTTGAACCGACCTGGAAGGATGTACCTGCGGATTACATCATAAACAAAGTTGCAACTTCAGTACAAGGAGTAAAAGAGATCCACAATGTAAGCTCATTTACCGCAGAGAATGGTGTTTTCATAAGCCTGCATGTAATGGTTGACCGAAACATGTCACTTGAAGAGGCACACAGTGTATCAGATGAAATAGAATCTCAAATAAAACAATCTGTTACAGATGTAAATCACATTACTATTCATCTTGAACCATATGTTTCAATTCCAAAGAGCACTCCAGTAGAAGACATAACAATAGAGGAGCAGGTTACCAACATCATAAAAGAATATCCCAAGGTGAAAAAAGTTGGCAGGGTGATAACATTACACCTGCAAGACATATTCAAGGTGGACATTGATTGCTCATTTGAAAAAGATCTTACCATAGAGGAGGTACACGATATTGTTTCAGATATAGAAAATAAAATTAAAAATCAGATAAAAAATGCCATAGTTACCATACATCCAGAGCCAAGCTAGTATGACATCTGATGATGCAATAGCATTTCTTCGGAAGGATCCAGCGTTGGCAAATATCATAGATTTAGTTGGCAAGTATAAGATAAAGAAGAGAAATGGTCACTTTGCCGTACTTGTAGAATCAATAATCTCTCAGCAGCTTGCAACCAGTGCAGCAGATGCAATTTTTAAAAGATTCAAGGATCTGTATCCAAAATTTCCAACCGCCTCAGATATTCTTGCTACAAGAAAATCTAAACTTCGTACAGTTGGTCTATCAAGCATGAAGATAGAGTACCTGAAGGATTTAGCAAAGCATGTAGAGGAAGGGAGGTTGAACATGAGAACAATTTCAAGGATGAGTGATGAAGATGTGATAACCCACCTAACTCAGGTCAAAGGAATAGGGAGATGGACTGCAGAGATGTTCCTTATTTTCTCTCTTGGAAGGCAAGATATTTTTCCTGTCGGCGATCTTGCTTTGAGAAAAGGTGTTCAGATGCTGTTTTCGTTGCCTGAGATGCCAAAACCAAAAGAGGCTGAAAAACTCGGTCAAAGGTGGAAACCGCACAGAACTGCAGCAACGTGGTATCTCTGGAAGAGTTTGCGACAGTTTGACAAGATTGGATGATGTGGATTTTCCTGCTTTGAGCCCTTAAAACACCCAAGGAAAGTTAGTGTACATTTTATAAGATCATTTTATCCATCAAGCTCTGAAGGCAAAATGGAACAAAATCCTAATGTTGACAGTAATTTACTTGAGCGTTTTGAAAGAGAGATCTGGAGTAAGATTCCACATCTAGAAAATGGATCCAAAGTGGTTAACGCAACACCATTGACTGATATCACTCAAGATTTGAAAGAATGTGCAAAAAAAGAATTTAACATAAATTTGGATGATAAAGATCTGAAAATTTTTGGCAAGTTTGATTCTAACTTGCTTGCAGGCTCGATTAAGGTAAGACCAGCAGTCAACATAATCCATGACGCAATTGCCACAGGCAAACTAAAAAGCGGGCAGACAGTATTCGAAGCTACTTCGGGTAACTTTGGAATTGCACTTGGACAATTATCAAAGATTGGACTTGATGTAGTTGCCCTAGTCTCAAGAAAACTACAGGATGGAGTGTTTGAGGAATTACGAAATGAAAAAATTCGCATCATAAATCTTGACATGGACATATGCCCGGCTCCTGGAATGAAAGATAGTCCAAATGTTTTGGCTGCAAGAGCAACTGCTGCCAATATTAAATCACAATTATCTGAACTTGGATTTGATCCAACCATTTTTGAAAATGCAATAACTGAAGCTCAAGAGCTGTTAGCTAAACAAGATATCATAAACTTGGCAAAGCTTCTTGCAAAGATCTACAACTGCTATTGTCCAGAACAATATGATAATGAATCAAACATTGAGATTCATAGAACTGTTACTGCAGCAGAGATAGATCAACAATTACATGAAAAAGGACTTTCTCTAGAAGACTTTAGAATTGTTTGCACGTTTGGTACAGGTGGAACATCTGGTGGATTGAGCAGATACATGTCTGAAAAATATGGTAAAAAAGCAATACACGTAGTATTTCCAATTGCAGCCCAAGATGTTGCAGGAATTAGAACCAAGAGCAAGGCAGAAGGGCTCAAGTTTTACGAACCTCAGCAATATGCTGGACAACATGAAGTGGATTTTGAGCAGGCAAAGCGTTTGCTGAAATTCTTTGTAGACAAAGGTCATGACATGGGTGAAAGCAGCGCCCTTGCATTATACGCAGTAATGCAGATGGCAAACTTTGGTGGTGTTGGAGGAAAGTTTGTTGTAATAATTGCTGATGGAATACAAAAGTACAAAAAGAATTTGGAATTTATGGCAAAGAAGCAGAGTAGAACACAGGTTTCCTTGGAAGAAGCTGTATCAAGTGTAGGCGACTATGACAAAGTAATCTGGATTCACACACAGTATACTCCGCGTGAGGAAGGAATAGAATTTCTTGCAAAAACTCTGGGTATTGACAAGAGCAAGATCATTGTACCAAAGGCAAGAGACGCAGAACGATTGTTAATGGCACAACAAATCCCTGAAGATTTGAACAAAGCTCTTGAGGGATCTCACAAATCATTGGTTATTTGTATGGCTGGTTATACTTCACTAAATGCTGTGCAAGTATTTGGGAAAAAAGGTATTGCAGCAGAAAGTTTGACCGGAGGAATATCTGGAATCTCTCAAGGAAAAGGCAAACAAATTTCTGAATTGATAAAGATAGCTACAGAATAATATGCGTCTGGTTCAAATAACCATTTGTTATTGTTTTTGACGATACATGTAGAACGATCAAATTTATTTGAAAAATTTTAATTAGAAAATAATATGATCGTACTCTTACCTTGAAAGCATCAGAAATCAAAACAAGGAATTAAGTAGGTAGTTTTTGAATAATAAATATCTTGAATCAATATGACTACTATTCTTGAACACTTTCCAGAGGGATTCAAACCAAGAGAAATACAAAAAGAAATCATACAGGGAATAGAAGAAAAAATCAAATCAGGATACAAGACAATCATTTTGTCTGCACCAACTGGAGTGGGAAAATCACTTATCGCTGCAACTCTTGCAAGATATTTTGGTAGCTCTTTCATAGTTACGGCTTCCAAGCAATTGCAGGACCAGTATTCCAAGGACTTGAAATTTCTCATGCCAGTAAAGGGCAAGTCAAATTTTGCCTGTCTCAAATTGATGGACCAGGAATCAATACTCAAATCAGATACAAGAAGTGCAATCCAGAAAGGCCTCACTTGTGAGAAAGGCCTCTGCGAAGAGACGACAATGAAAAATGGCAAAAAAGTCAAAGAGTCCTGCCAGTTCAAGCCAAAGCTTGGAGAACCCCAAGATGTCACCAAGGATTCATGTTATTACTATGAGCAAAAATATCGTGCACTGACTTCGCCTCATTCAATCTGGAACTATGCTGCATATTTCCAGCTGATGAAGTTCAATAGAAAGGCCTATGCAGAATATGTCTCAAAACCAATTGCAATTTTTGATGAGGCCCACAAGGTAGAAGATCAGATAATACAATTCATTGGTGTCGATATTTACAACGCATATCTTTCTGAATGCCACATTGATGAAAAGCCATACAATCTGACAGAGATGAGCATGGTAGCAAAATTGCTCGATGATCTGGCAAGATCATATTCAGAACAGATCAAGGAACTGGTGGACAGTAGAGCGTTTATTCTAAATCCCGACTATGCCTTACTTGCAAAATTAGAATCAAGATATGAAAAGATGGCAAATGCTCATGCAGAGATATTCTTGAACAAAAACAATTTTGTTGTAAATGATCCATTCAATGACGAACGAGGAAATTTCAGATCAGTTTCAGTCAAGCCACTTGATATTTCAAAATATGTCAAGACCTTCTTTGATATTGAGAATCAAGTTTTCATGTCAGCAACAATAGACAAAGATAGTTTTTGTGAAAATGCAGGACTTGATCCATCTAAGGTTGGATTTGTGGATACTCCAAGATCTCCGTTTCCCCCAGATAGGAGAAGAATTAACTTTCTTAATACAAAAAAACTCAGCTACTCTTCAAGTAAGGATGATGAGCTTGCAGTAATTAAAAAAATTGATGATATCTTATCACAACATAGTACCGAAAGAGGATTGATACTTACTTCTTCAGAGAAGAGATGTTTTGACATAAGAAACAATCTCTCTGAGAAAAATAGACAACGAATCAGGATATGTCATAGTAGAAATGAGAACGGCATGACCCAGGATGAGGTACTGCAAGAGCATTCTTTTGATGAGGACGGCGTATTATTGTCATCATCATTGTGGGAAGGAGTTGACCTAAAAGATGACCTGTCAAGGTTTCAGATAATAGCAAAGGTGCCATATCCAAATCTAAGTGAAAAGCGAACAAAAGACAAGATGAAAAAATTTCCATTGTGGTACAAGTCACAAACACTGACAAAACTTCTACAGGGCTTTGGTAGATCAATTAGAAGTGAGGATGACTGGGCAGTCACATATGTTCTTGATTCTGCTGCAAGTGATCTCTTGCTTCAATCAAAATTTATGATTCCAAGAGCATACCAAGATGTATTGGGATTTCCAAGCTATAATTCCAGCATGAAATCTACCTTGTAAGAAAATTTGTTTGCTTTCAAAAAAAGCACTTATGGGAAATCAATTTGCAACGGTATGTACTGATTTGTCAGGCAGTTCAGTCAAGGTAAAGACAAATCTAGAACCTTCGAATTCTGTTGTTCCTTCTCTTTCCCAGTTTATCTTGTAAGATTTGATCAGGTGACTACCCACTATTGAGATTGTCTTTGGCACATCTTCGAAGAGTTTTTCTACTTTTTCTTTATCCCTTGTCATAAGCAGGGATCTTCGTCTCTTCATGAGGTACTTGATTGCAACATTCTTGTGCATGTGTCCTTCTACCTCAATCTTCTCGTTGCCAAGGTCAATAGTGAATTTTCGCTTTCCCATGGCCTAGTTACAATCACAATTCTACAAAAAATGGCTTGACAACTTGACATTAGCAAGTAGATTGTAAATTCTGACAAAATTTGCTTTGCATGTAATGTGAGCATGATGAGACAGCATGTCAGTATACTATCTTTTACGAGCAATCTTCCAAGCGTTTTTTGTGTTTTCCATTCCAATATGCGAATAAAATGAGTCTGCCTCTGGTGCGGAAAGCAAAAGTATCATGACTTCTTTGCCAAGCGTTTTTTGTGCAGTCTTGAGTAGTTTTTTTCCAATTCCAAGACGTTGATACTTTTTATCAACTGCCAAATCAGACACATAACAGCAATAACTAAAATCAGTTACAGCACGCAATATTCCAACTAGGTTCTTGCCATCTCTTGCACATATTGTCAGATTTGCGTTTTCAATCATACGCTTAATTCTAACAATATTTTTGCTAGGCCTTCGTATACCTGAGCTGACAAAGAGTGCAGATACCTCTTTTGGTTTCAAATCTGGATTTATCGCATACGATATTTTCATGGAACTAGTTGTCGTGATTATCTTGTGCAAAATCTAATCTTAACTATTTCCTATACATGGTGGGGCCGGCCGGACTTGAACCGGCGACCTCTAGCACCCCAGGCTAGTATCATACCAAGCTAGACTACGGCCCCTCAAGGGTGCTGGTTATTGTTAAATTATTAAATTGTAGGATTGAATTGATGTCAAGAAATTTGTGTTTTAGAATCTAGAGCCATTTTTTCAGTCTTTCTTGTTCAAATTTTTCTTTTTCTGCAAAATGTTCTGTTGATGTAGATTTTAACTCGGTTAGAGGATTTGGAGTTGCAAACATGTCAACTTGAAGATATCCTGCAGTTCCCTTGCCAGTTTCAAGAAAACACCCGCCTTTTCCATCAAAGACTGTGTTTTCCAGTTCATTTTTTATTTGTGAAATGATATTTCTTGCAACAGTTACTCCCTCAGCTTCAGCAAAAATCCCTGCCTTTGGTACAGCAATTTTGTCTGTCACCATTATTTGGTTGACGTCACCTATTGCGTATACGCGATCATGTTTTGTCTTGCAAGTTTTATCGACTAGCACAAACTTGCCGTTTTCTGCAAAACCAGCGTCTATTACAACTGAGGGAACCTTGTGAGGAGGAACAGAAATTAAAATGTCAAAGCTTGTCTCCCCGTTTTCAAATTTAATTTTGTTTGGTTCAACTGCGATAGTTTTATGATTTCCCAGAAATTCTATTTTCTTTGATTTTAGAATTTGAAATATTTCTTCACTTACTTGTGGACCTCCTGCAGGAAGGGTGATTGGAGTTGGGCTGTAGAAATCTATTTGAACAGAATCACTTGCCCCTGTTTCTTCAAGTATAGATCTGATTAGAAGAGCAGCCTCAAATGGAGCTGGGGGACATTTGTATGGAAGTCCAGTTATTGCCATTACTATTTTGCCTGATTTCATCTGCCTTAGCGTATCTCTAATTTTTGGAACATCATTGATGTCATAAAGGATAAAACCATTTTCCTTCAATCCCGGAATTTGATCTGGTGCAAGCTCTACGCCTAGTGCTATTATCAAATAATCATAATGAAATTGTCTATACTTTGTTCGAACTGATTTGTTTACAGGATCTATTTTTAGCACATCTTCATTTACAAACTCGATACCCTTTTTGGTAACATTTTCTAGCGGTCTTTTAGAAAGTTCAAACTCTCTTGTTCCGTTAATTATCCAGAGCTTGACTAGGTCCATCATGAACCAGTCTTTTTTATCAATTATTGTGATTCGTGTATCCTGTGTAAGGTTCTCTCGAAGTTCATTTGCAGCGGCAAGGCCTCCAAAACCTCCTCCCAAAATTACAATGTTTATTGGTCTCATGTCAGGGCGTTGTCATTATTTTTCTTGCGTAGTTGGTCTGATTGTAATTTCGTTTACATTCATGTGAGGTGGAGATTCCAGTGCAAAAAGTATAGAATTTGCAATATCTTCTGCCTTGAGAGACTGGATAGTTTTTGAATGTGTCACAAATGATTCAAGAGATTTGTCAGTTATAGTATTAGTAAGTTCTGTATCTACAATTCCAGGCTCTATTGTTGTAACTCGGATATTGTTTCGAACAGATAGTTCCTGTCTGAGCCCTTCACTAAAAGCCCATACCGCAAACTTTGTTGCACAATAAACACTACCAGCAGGAAAGACTACTCTGCCTGCAATTGATGAAATGTTTACTATATGACCAGATTTTTGTTGAATCATATGAGGAATTGCAGCTGCAGTACAATACATCACACCTTTGATGTTTACATCAATCATTTGATCCCATTCGTCTATTTTGAGATTTTTGACAAAGCTCAAGGGCATCAATCCTGCATTATTTACAAGCATATCGATTTTATTCCATTTTTTTATTGCAGCATTGATCAAATTTTCACAATCACTGCGCTTTGTTACATCACATGATACTGTAATACATTCTCCGCCAATTTTTTCAATGTCTTTTTTGAGTTGTTCTAATTTGTCAACTCTTCTTGCACCAACTGCAACCTTTGCACCAGCTTTTGCTATTGCCATGGCAGTTGCATATCCTATTCCGCTACTGGCGCCTGTGACTACAGCTACTTGACCTTTTATCATACTGAAAACTATTTTTCATCACACTGTCTTGCGTAAATAAGTTTTGTTAATTAATCAAAAGTACTTTTGTTCACTAACACTAATTTAGGATCTCAGTTGATTACAATCATGGAACAATTTGACTGCGCATATTGTGGAGAAACACAAGACTTGCCTTTTGAATGCAATTATTGTAATGACAAATTTTGTGCAGAACATAGATTGCCTGAATCTCATAGATGTGTCAAGCTATTCCAAATAAGAGCAAAGAAATTTGGAGGGAAAAAAATCCAAAGGACAAAGGGAATAGGCAGACAGAGTTTCATCAAGAGAATTTTTGGAAGATTTGGCTAGTACAGAGCTTTTTGTGGGTCAAGTTTTGAGCGCTTTGCTTGGTAAAACAGAGCTATTGCCAATGCAAGCAATACACAAGCTGTGAGCCAATGAGCTACTTGCATTGCAAGATATGCTATGCCAAATCCCACACACATTACAGCTTGGGTCAATAGTTTTATCCAGTTTGCAATCTTTGCTGTTCTGCAAATCATTTCTATGATAAATAGTCCAGCAACGGGATACAGTATGATTTCAAAGTAGACATCTAGATCTATTCCGTTATGCATACAATCTTCACCGTATTGGCTGTCTAATTTCTAGTCTTCCCAGCTTAACTTTACTGCTATTTTCTTTCCAATCAAAGATCTTGCGTTTTCAAAGGGCAGTGTAGCAACAACTTCTGCCTCAAATGGTCCATATGACTGCAGGTCTGTGCCCATTATCTGATCCATGGGTTTGAGAAATCGTACTACGATTGATCTGGCTCGGTGGTTTTCTCCCACAGTCTCTAAAAGTTTTAGCCTTCCATTGA
>JANWLA010000051.1 GCA_025451075.1 Nitrosotalea sp.
GTTCAACTTTAGGTTCTGGTTTTAGTTCAACTTTAGGTTCTGGTTTTAGTTCAACTTTAGGTTCTGGTTTTAGTTCAACTTTAGGTTCTGGTTTTAGTTCAACTTTAGGTTCTGGTTTTAGTTCTGGCACCTTTTTCTTGATCTCTTCAGCAACTTGCTCAGGGCCAAAGAGAGATTCCAAGAATACATCTTTATCAAATGGTTTCAAATCCTTGTATTCTTGCCCAACTCCCAAGTAAAGAATTGGACTAGATGTCACCTTGACAATAGATATGGCAGCACCACCGCGTGCATCTGCGTCGCTTTTTGTAAGTATAGCCCCATCAAATTTTGTATAATTGTGAAATTCCCTTGCTTGGCTTACAGTATCATTGCCAGCAAGTGAATCTCCAACAAATAGCTTAAGATCAGGATTTACCACTTTGTTAATTTTAGATATTTGATCCATCAAGTTTTTGCTTGTTTGCATTCTGCCTGCAGTATCAATTAGAATGCAATCTATTTTGTGTGATTTTGCATAAAGTGCCGCATCTCGGGCAACTGCAGCAGGATCAGAGCCATAGTTTTGTGCAATAACCTTGACGTTGAGTCGCTTTCCATGCTCACTTATCTGCTCTATTGCACCTGCCCTATAGGTATCAGCCGCTGCAATTACAACAGAATATTTATTCTCACGCAACAAATTTGCAACTTTTGCAATTGTAGTGGTCTTTCCAGTCCCGTTAATTCCCATGAACGATATGATGTAAGGGTCTCCCCCCTCCTTCTTTTTTTGAATGTTGGATAAGATATCCACCTTGCCTGTATTGTCAAACATATTTGAGATGCTTTCTCGCAGTTCCTGTTTTACAACTTCAGCAATTTTGTCCTTATTTACAGTGGAGCCAATCAGTTGTTTTTTCAGGTCGTCTTTTAGTGCATCAATGACTTCCGTTGCAACATCAGATTCCAGCAATGCAACCTCAAGCTCAAACAGTACTTCGTCAACGTCTTTCTCTTTTAGTTCCTTTTCTCCAAAACTTTTAGCCGCTACAGAAAATGCATTTCGTAGTTTCTCAAACATGGTATTACTGCCTTACTGCATGGGATTACGATTTGATTGTATAAGTTTGTTCATTTCATGTTGTCCCTGTTCAAGCTTCATTGATACTTCCTGTCGCTGCGATGCTAATTGTTGTAAAACCATCTCAAGTTCTTTGATTCTTGATTCCATGTAATTTATTGCAGAGTTTTTGTCTTGTTCTACAGAAGCTCCCGCACCAATGTTTACAATCATTTTTTGTTCAGGATTTATTTTTGCCTTGACATAGACCCCAAGACCCACAGGTACAAGGGTTTCACAGTCAACATTTCCAGTCATACCCTTCATGGACTCTACTGCGTTTGCAGCCTCTTGCAAAAGTTTCATTACAGTTTCCTCTCGTTGTACCAAATCAGTTAGGTAAGATTCCAGAGCCTGCAACTGTTGCATCAGGGCTTGAGCTTGTTCTTCACTCATTTGCAAAAAATTCTCTTATTGGCTATAAATTCATTCTGAAAATACAAAACAAAAAGAAGAAAGGAATTATGCCTTTGCCTTTGAAAGTTTTGCGTCTACTTCATCCCAGTTTATTACATTCCACCATGCATTCACATAGTCAGCACGTCGGTTTTGGTATTTCAGATAATAGGCGTGCTCCCAGACATCTAATCCCAGTAATGGGATAAGGCCTTTGGTGCGTGGACTTGTTTGATTTGGCATTGTAGTAAACTCGACTTTTTTTGTCTGAGGATTGAAAGCTAACCAACCCCAACCACTTCCTTGTATTGCAATGGTATCCTTGACAAATTTTTCTTTAAAGCTGTCAAAGTTTCCAAACGCAGAATTAATAGCTTCTTCCAAGCTACTTCCTGGTTTTCCACCACCATTTGGTTTCATATTATTCCAGAACAGAGCATGGTTTTCATAACCTCCTCCGTGGAAGTTCACTGCACCTCTGACATTTTCTGGGACTTGGTTCAAGTCTGAAAGTAACTTGGTCAGTTCCATGTTTTGCAGTTCAGTGCTCAAGTTTGCCAATGCATTGTTCAAGCCATCGGTATATGCTTGGTGATGCTTGGTGTGATGAATTTCCATTGTTCTGGCATCTATGTGTGGTTCCAAGGAATCATACGAGTATGGTACTTTTGGAAGTTCATATTTTGCCATAAAGATCACAAGCCTTTATTGCAATTTATGGCTTTGGTTGCAAATGCATTTTATCTAGTCCCAATCCAGATAGAATGTGGTAGAGAAATTACTAATTTTTTCTCTTGCTTTCGTTTTATGTACCATATACTTTATTTCAAATTCTGTGCAAGGTGAAAGCCTTCTTTCAAAGAGCATACAGCTAGTTGGTGTTCAAATTCCAAGACAGCAAGGTTTGAACGGCCAGGGAGTAAAAATTGGAGTAATAGATACAGGAATTGATTTTTCCCATCCAGACTTGCACGGTTATGGACAATCAGGAAGAGTTGTAGGAGGATACGACTATGTCAACACGGATGAAAAGCCAACTGATACCAATGGTCATGGTACAGAGGTTGCAGGCATAATTGGTGCCAATGGAAGTTTTTCAGGAGTGGCTCCCAAATCCCAGCTGTTCTCATACAAGGTGTCATCAACTGGAGAGTCTGTTTCATCAGACTATATCATACAGGCAATATCTCGTGCCATAGAGGACAAGATGAATGTGATAAACATCAGTCTTGGAGTAAACAGAACCAATGATGATCTAGAAAATGCAGTAGACGAGGCAGTAAACAACGGAATTGTTGTAGTTACAGCAGCAGGAAATAATGGACCTGATAACAAAACCATTGGAAGTCCTGGTAGGGACTTTAATGTAATAACTGTAGGAGCATCATACAACAACATCACATCAAGTCTTGTGTCAACTTTAGAAATTGGAAACAAGACGTATGATGCAATACCAATGCTTGGCACGGAAATTTTAAAAAATTCAATCAAGGGCAAGATAGTTTATGGCGGATATGGAAGAAACAATGATCTTGAAAACTTGGATGTCAAAGGTTCCATATTGCTTGAACAGCGAGGCAGTGACATAAAAGGTCAAAAGGTATTTTTTTCTGAGAAAGAAAAAAATGCTGCAGACCATGGTGCAATAGGTCTAATAATATTTAACAACCAGAACGGAATTTTTTTCGGTGAGCTCAGAGGACCCAACTCAACTAAAGATTACAATCCAAGAATTCCAGTCATTTCCATATCAGGAGAGGATGGCGCCAAATTAAGATCAATTGTAAAAAACAACCCAGTGGGCAATCTGGACATATTTTATCATCCAGATTTTGTAGCGCCATTTAGTTCACGTGGGCCAGTTTCGCCCTTTTATACAAAACCAGATCTTGTTGCCCCAGGGGTTTATGTAAATACTACATCAATTGGAGGCAACTACAACCTGACCAGTGGAACAAGCATAGCAGCACCGCATGTCACTGGAGCAGTTGCCATATTACTGCAGAAATATCCAAACTTGGATCCATCATCAGTAGCGTCACTGATAATTACAACAACTGATCCTGTTACAGACGCATATGGCAAAGTGTTCCCAATTGATGTAGCAGGCAGTGGAAGGCTCAACATTACAAGGGCAAGTTCTGCAGATTTGATCATTATTCCACATGGCCTAGTCTTCAATCTCTCTTATGAAAACTCTAATGATACCAGAACATTACACCTGCATTCAATAAGTAATAGTACCATTCCAAAATTAAAAGTCCAGTTTTTATCCAATGAACCAAGCCTTGCTTTCAATTATACTATAATCAATGATACAATAAACACGCAGATTACAGACAAAGCAAAAAAGCTTGGCGATTATGACGGGTTCATAACAATTGATGATTCAAAAACTTTGTACCATGTCCCGGTTCTAGTTCATCTTACAAAGGGAGAATTGAAAGCAAACCAGACCAACACACAGATTGGTTTTTCAATCAACTATCCGGATAAATGGTCATATGCAAAGATTTCCTTGATAAAAGCCGGCTCACATGACACCAAAACAATTGGAATCACACCACAAGATGCCAGAACAATAACCATTCACAGTACAGGAGAATATTGGGTTCAAGCAGACATCAAGGTAGGAAATGAAACTGATCACGCGTATTACACATTAACGGTAAACCACATTGCAGAAGATCATTTTGACGTTGAAGATGTTTTGCAGATTCCAATAAAACAAATGGCAATCATTTTGTCCATTCTGGTTATTGCAGTTCTAGTGGTACTAGTACAGCGCAGATAAAATTATGCGTGTGGTCCAGCATCTTTTATTTCTGGAGCAACATTTCCAAACTTTTTGAAATTATCTACAAACATTAGTGCCAGTTTTTTTGCAGACAGGTCGTACGCATCCTTGTCAGACCAAGTATTTCGTGGGTTTAGCACCTCAGATGGAACATCAGGACATGAAACTGGGACATCAAGATTAAAAACTTCATCATGTCGGTATTGCACTTTATTCAACTCCCCAGAGAGAGCCGCTGTAACCATACTTCTGGTGTAATGAATATTCATCCTCTTGCCAATTCCATATGGCCCACCTGACCAACCTGTATTTATCAAATATACCACAGCGTCGTGTTTTGTAATTTTTTCTCCCAGTAACTTTGCATAAACTGATGCATGCCTTGACATGAAAGGCGCACCAAAGCATTCAGAAAATGTTGCTCGGGGTTCAGTGATTCCTCTTTCAGTGCCTGCCAGCTTGCTTGTATATCCAGACATAAAGTGGTACATTGCACCTTCTTTTGTGAGCCGGGCTATTGGAGGCAGCACACCAAACGCATCTGCTGTTAGAAATATTATGACTTGGGGGTTTCCGCCAAGGCTTGGTATTACCGCACCAGGGATGTAATCAAGAGGATATGCAGCTCGCGTGTTTTCGGTCAGACTGCCATCATTGAAATCTGGCATCATTGTTTTCTTGTCAATTACAACATTTTCAAGCACTGCTCCAGATCTTATTGCATCCCAGATTTGCGGTTCGGCATCTTTGTTTAGATTTATGCACTTTGCGTAACATCCACCCTCAAAATTAAAAACGCCTCTATCAGACCAACCATGCTCGTCATCACCTATCAACTTGCGATTTGAGTCAGCAGATAACGTAGTCTTTCCAGTACCTGAAAGACCAAAGAATAAAGCTGTATCACCACCCTTTCCAATGTTTGCAGAGCAGTGCATTGGAAATATACCGCGTGATGGCAAGATGTAATTCATTACAGAAAACATTGCCTTTTTTATTTCTCCAGCATATGATGTTGCTCCAATTAAAACAATTTTTTTTGTATAATTAAGAAGAATGAATGTATCAGTTTTTGTTCCATCCTCTTCTGGTGTTGCTTTGAAATCATTTAGTACAATAACAGTATACTCTGGTTTATGAGATTCTAGTTCGGATGCAGTTGGCCTAATGAAGAGTTGTCTTACAAACAAGCTTTGCCATGGGTGGTCAGTTATAATTCTGATTGGCAATCGGTGTTCTGTGTCTGCACCAATAAATCCATCAAAAATAAAGATCTCCTTGTCTCCAATGTATTTTTTCATCTTTTCAAATATTTTATCAAACTTGTCTTCCGGAAACGGGTGATTGATTTTACCCCAGTCAACAGTGCCGTGAGTTTGTTCATCATCCACTATAAAACGGTCATCAGGAGATCTTCCAGTATATTTTCCAGTTTTTACTGCCATGGCGCCATTTGCAGTAAGAATACCTTCATTTTTTTCTTCAATCAGATCAATGAGATTCTGGACCTGTAGGTTTCTCTGTATTTTTGCAGGCTTTAGTCCCATTTGCTCCAATTGAGATACAACGTGATGAGTGATCGTAGGCTCCAAATCCTCTATCATCTGGTAAGACGATTCCCTATGAAAATCCTTATTATCTCTTCGGATCACGCAGGTGATCTCAAGCAAGAAACGTATTTATTGTAAAAATTTAGTCAGAGTCGTATACATGCCTATCAATAAAGAAGCTCTCGAACTTAGAAAAAAGGTGGCTGAACACAGACCAGACTTTGTAAGACAAGAGAGCTGGAGATATGCAAGACTTGCAGAAACATGGAGAAAACCAAAAGGTATGGACAACCATCAAAGAAAACAAAAGAAGGGATGGCCAGCTCTAGTACGAATTGGATATGGCGGACCAAAGATCGCAAGAGGATTGCATCCTTCAGGATTTACAGATAATCTAGTTTACAATTTAAAAGATTTAGAAAAACTTGATCCAAAAAAAGACGGTGTTAGATTTGGTCATGGAGTAGGAAAAAAGAAGAGAAATGAAATAATTACAAAAGCATTAGAGAAGAACTTTAAAGTATTCAACGCGAGAGTGTCAGCTAGTGGTAGTAAATCTTAAGTCCAAAAGACAGCTAGTCTCCAGAATTCTTGGAGTCGGTGTAGGCAGAGTAAGATTTGATCCAGAATATCTAGATGATGTAACTGATGCAATCACTCGTGACAACATTAGAAGTTTGATAACTGCAGGAACAATTCAAGTAAAACCAATTGTAGGAACTTCAAAAGGAAGAGCACATTTCAAGAAAGCGCAAAGACGCAAACGTGGTACTAAACAAGGTTCTAAAAAAGGAAGAAAAGGATCAAGAGTTGGAAAGAAGGAAGTATACGTCAAGAGAATAAGAGCAATGAGACACCAGCTTAAAGTTTCAAAATCAAGAAAAGAGATACCAAATGAAAGCTACTGGAAACTCTACAAACAAGTTGGTGGAAACCAGGTAAGAAACTTGGCTCACCTTAGAAGCTTGATAGAAGAAGTTCGTTCCAAGAAATAAATTCAGAATCTATAGATTTTATCTTTATCAAGAATTTTTCCTTTCTTGATTTTTACCCCTTCTTTTGAAAGCATGTTGGTCTTTATTTTCTCCCCCCATGCATAGCCCCCAATCTTACCAGTGGATAGAATTACCCTATGACATGGAACTATAACAGGAAAAGGATTCTTGTTCATTATCCTTCCAATGGCGCGTTGCCCATTTTTCAGACCAACAGCCTTTGCAAGTTCAGAGTATGTTGTTACCTTACCTTTTGGAACTTGCAAAAGTTTTTCATACACTTTGTGTTCAAGTTTCAAATTTTTATCATCTCAAGACTGGTTGAGTTTATCATCTCAACTATTTTTTGCTTACTCTTCCCAAGCCCGCTCCAATCTACCAATGCAAATTTGGCTTCACTGTTTTGTTTTAGAACATGAGTAAAAAGGTCAGAATCCATGATATCTAGGCCATGTTTTGGGATTACAGTCCCTAATGCAAGATCACCTTCAAGCAGTTCTTTATTGAACTTACCAGGATAATGAGTACCTCCAAAACATATAGCCACGTCATGTTTTTTTGGCGGCCCGGACATTTCTTTTAGGACAATTTTTGCCACATTTTCACATAATTGTTTGTCTGTCCATTCTTTTTGAGTTGTACCTATTTCAATGAATAATGTAGGCTTGCTCAAAGCAGTAGGCCCATGATGAGTTGCCTCTATTGTTATGTCAAACTTTGAGAAAACATCCTTTGCTTCCCACAATCTCTTCATGTATGATTTTTGTAAATGTGGATGCGGTATTGCCACTTGTCGTGCAGACCCGCCAAACATTGCGTCACCAAAATTTCCTGTGCTATGACAAGTCAATGCGAGTGTTCCACTTTCCGATGCATGTTTTGATAAAAATACATATCCGTCATAATGATATTTTTCTTCAAGCCAATCTGCAGATATGGCAGGCGTTGGTATTATTACAAGATCAAAATTATTTCCACGATAAATCCCATCCTCTTTTTTCATTTGTTTTGAGATAAATGATGCCATGTTAGAGCCGGCAGGATCAGACTCGTATGCCACCAACAATTCCATAAGATAAGAGTCAAGATACCACTTTATTATCTTAAATGAAAATATACTTTAAAATTTAAATACTACAAGTAGTATAACAACGGCACGAAAGTCAAATTAGATCCAAATGTAAAAAGAGATACAACATCAATCAAGATAGATCCCTCAGTCTGGAAAGAAGCAAAAAAAGATGCCATAGACAGAGAATTGGATTTATCCCAATTGGTAGAAATTGCATTAAAGACATGGTTGGAAGATGAAGATCCAAAGAAAGTAAAAAATGAATTAAAAGAGAGATAGAAAAATGTCGCATTCTGCAAGATATAAAA
>JANWLA010000052.1 GCA_025451075.1 Nitrosotalea sp.
CTCCACTTAGCGGGGTGGGGAAGTCAGACTAAGGGGCTAAGTCATCCCGGCGGGCTCATAATCAACACTGATGAGATACCCGCAAGTCAGTAGTTCAAATCTACTCCCCGCTATCTTCAAGACAACTTTAATTTGTTTTAGAAAACCATCTTTTTGAATTATTAAACTCTATCTTACTGTTAATTTTGCCAGTTCTTTGCATGGGTCGTGTCAAATGTCTGTGTGCAGAGACTGCAGGTAAGTAGAATTGTTTCTGAATCTGCCTAGGAATTTCTTGTTTGACTTTAGCCAAATCAGTATTTCCACATTTTGAGCATTGATAACCTTGATTTTTGCCCTTTGATTTCATGTGTTTGTTACATGGCATACAAATGGGATTTACCATGATTACATGCTTTTGAAGATCAAGCACCTCAAGAAATTCCACATTTAGAACTTGCTTGTGTTTTTTTGATGATTTTCGTACACCGCCTCCAATTTTCACCAAATCCCCTTCCGTTAATTTTTCTGCAACAGTAGTAAGTCTAGTTGGTTTGTATACTGCACATCTGACTGTGGTTTCATTTGTAGATATAGAAAAAAATACATGCCCGCCCAAAATTGTCTGAGGTTTTCCAGATATTTTGCCAACAATATAACCAGAAGAAAACGGTTTTAGATCTGTGACATCAAGTTCATTTTGCAGATGATCACCTGTACCTTGGTTTGAACGAAATACCATATAACCACAGAATTTTTCTTTAGATTTTACAAGAGATGCTCCTTTTATTACAGCATCAGGATCTTCGCCACGTACACCAAAGAATACCGGATCAGGACCATGGGGTGCAATTAGAATTCTTTTCTTGGATTCATCAAAACTGTTAAATGTTTTTGGAAACGTGAGTTGTTGCATTTTTTCTACACTATCTTTAAAAATCTCTCTTTTTTTACCCAGATTTACCGTATCCCGGTATGAGATTAATTCAAAGGTATGATCTCGAAAATCATACCCTATCGCGCCTATTGCACCTATCAAGCCTTGACCATTACCAAGATGATATGTTTCAAGCCCGCTATCTTGTACGAATTTTTTTGCTTCATTTCTACTCACCAGACGATGCAATGCCATCTTTCCAAATTTAGCAAAATTCTCTGGAATATCTTTATGCTCATAAAAAACCAATCCGGGGTTTGCGCCATCTTTTACAGCAGAGTATTTTTTTATATATTTTATAATATTTTTTTTAATCAACTGAGGTTTTTTGGTTTTAATTTTTAATGCGACTGCACCATTTCCTCTAGTTTTCCAGGGTACATTTGGATTAAATCTGATTAGATATGGATAATCAAGAAATTGTACTTTCTCTTTTTTTAAATATTCGACTATTTTATAGGCAAGAAAAGTAGTACACATTCCTTTTCTAGAGTCGGTATCATCAAAGCCAATATGAAGAACGGATGTTTCTTTCATTCGATTACAGTCATGGTAAGAGTAGAACGTACATTTTTGAGTTGCCTTATGTTGTTTGAAATGGTCCTCTTTAATGTCTCATTATCTGGTGCTTCTACCTTTACCACTAGATCATACGCGCCATACAACACATAGACGTATTTTACACTAGCCATGTTTTTTAGCTGGTTTAAAAGTTCATTTTCTGCTCCCAATTCAGCATTTATCAGAACAAAGGCTATGGGCATTCATTTGGTCTTAAAAATGTACAATATTAAATATTGTGGCAGTTCGTTTGATTTAAATTAAAAAAACAATTGCTGATAGCGATTGATAGTAATAGACGAGAAAAAGATTTTTGAGGAAATAGAAAAAAGAAAACCAGTTTCGGTGGCGTTAAATGGTCCTGATGGAATAATACCAAAGATCCAAGAAACAGCCTCAAAGATAATGGAAAAGTTTGGAATTCCAGCATATGTGTTAGCAGATAGCTGTTTTGGAACTTGTGATCTTAACTCAAATGGTGCCAAGGTACTTGGAGCAGAAATTCTATTTCACATAGGCCATACCATTAATTCAATGAGTTTTGGTGATAACATAACTCTCATCGATGCCTTTGATGACATATCATTTGAAAATATTGCAAAAAAATGTGCAACAGAGATTAAAGAAAAAACAGTTTCACTCGTTACAGACAGTCAACACCTCCATGAAATTGACAAGGTAAGAAAAATACTTGAAGAAAATGGAATTACAGTAAAAATTGGAAAAGGTAAAGGTCAACTAAATGATGGCCAAGTGTTTGGTTGTGAATTCTATCCAGTTACAGAAACTAAGAATATTGTAGAGGCTAACGTATTCTTGGGGCAGAGTAATTTTCATGCTGCTGGAATTGCACTATCCACTAACATTACAACATATGTGCTTGATCCATACTTCAATGAGGTCAGAGATGTTACCGAGTTTGCAAAAAAATTGCAGAAAAAGGCAATATTAACAATTTACAAGGCTGCAGAAGCAGAAACGTTTGGAATAATTGTAGGATTAAAAGAAGGTCAATTTTCAAAAGTTACTGCACTCAAGTTCAAAAAAGAGTTAGAAAGCATTGGAAAGAAAGTTCAACTATTTGCCATAACAGAAATTTCAGACGACAGATTACGCAATCTCAAAGGAATAGATGCTTTCATTCAGGTAGCATGTCCAAGAATATCAACCGATAATCATTTTCATAAGCCAGTCTTGTCTACTCCACAAGCAAACGCATTATTGAAAATATTAAAAAAAGAAGGTATTGAAGGATTCTTACAAATCCCTCACTGGCTATAAACAATTATAATCATCAAATTGCAAATCAAGGCATTGTCTCAAAAACCAACCCTTCCAGGGGATAAAATTGCAATAATTGAAGAATTTGAAATGGGTGATAATACCTTTGATGATGGACAGTCAATAAGATCATTAGTTATAGGCACTCCAGAATTTGACAAGACCAATCGCATAGCAAGAATCAATGAAATGCGAAAACCTGCAGTTTCCAAATCAGGCGATGTAATTACAGGAAATATCTCAGCGTTAATGAATAACATGTTTGCTATAAACATCTTGTATATAAACGGAAAACCTACTCACTCTGGTCTAGAATGCATTTGTCAAGCAAAGGGAGCAAAAAAGAGAATTCTTGTAAGAGTTGGGGATATAGTAACTGCAAAAATACTCAATCTTCTCAATGGTGTTGTACATGCCACAATTAATGAACCTGAACTTGGAGTTTTATTTACACAGTGTAACAAGTGTGGAGCCAAGGTCATAGCAATGGGTAGTAACATAAAATGCATAGATTGTGGATACATAGAAGAAAGAAAACTATCAACTAGATTTGGAAACAGCGATTTTATAAAATTCAATTCCAACTAAGAGTATGTTAAAAGTAGCATTCCAAGGAGAGTCTGGAGCATATAGTCAAGCTGCTGCAGTCAATTTTTTCAAAGAACCAATTGAAACAATTTCACATCCTACATTTTATGACGCATTAGGTTCTACAGAAAATGGAAGATCAGATTACACTATACTTCCCGTAGAAAATTCACTAGAAGGAAGTGTACCGGAGAGCTATGATTTGCTACTTACCACCAATCTTAATGTGATAGGTGAGACATATCATAGAATATCACACTGTCTCATAGGTTTACAAAATCTGGAAAAAATTGATACTGTATATTCTCATCCACAAGCACTTGGCCAGTGTAGAAAATTCATACAGGAAAATCATTTGAAACCCATACCAACTTATGATACTGCTGGGAGTGTAAAGATCATTTTGGAACTAAACAAGGACAATATTTCCTGTATTGCTAGCAGAAAAGCTGCTGAAATCTACAATGTCCCAATAATAAAAGAAGGAATAGAAGATAACTCAAATAATTATACAAGATTTCTTATCTTGGCAAATAGGAAGAAAGAAAAAACATCTAAAGACAAGACATCAATAATTTTTACGATAAAACACATTCCAGGTGCATTGTACAATATTCTTGAAAAATTCAATGCTAATAGTATCAATCTGACAAAAATCGAATCACGTCCTACGAAGAGTACTCCTTGGGAGTATAATTTCTATGTAGATTTTGAAGGCCATCAAGATGACAGCAATATTCAAAACACTCTTGAGAAGATTAAGACAAACACTACATTTTTTAAGATATTAGGTTCGTATCCACGAGCCGAATTAATCTAGAATCCTTTTGGTTTTCTAATAGAAAATACTGCACTAATTCCAATTATTAAAACTCCTGATGATATAACTATGAGATGTGATGTGAATATTATGGGATTTGTTACTGCATCTAGTTTTCCAGTTACATGAAGTATTGAGCCTCCAGTATTTGTTATGTTTATGAAATGTTGCCCATTCTCAAGACTGTACCAGTCAAAACTTACTACCTTTTGAAAATCTTTATCAACTTGCAGACCAGTACCCGGTGTTTTCATCTTTATGTGAAATGAGCTCCCTGTAACATTAAGAAACTCATGATAATGTTTTTCTGCATCAAATTGAAAGACATCATTTTTACCAATATCTACAATATCATTCACATCATGTGTATTGCTTAGAATTGTCTGTAACAGGAAAAATGTACCTAAAACAACAGCAAGTAATCCTATTCCTATTCCAGCTGCAGATTTTTTTGTAAGCATTGTAAAAAATTATTCGTGATTATATTTAAAGTAAATTACATCAATTCTACATCGTGTGGTTGGCTTTCTGCATATCCGGCAGTTGACATTTTTATAAATTCTGCATTTTGTTGCATTTGTACAATATTATTTGCACCACAATAGCTTAAACCAGAACGAATTCCTCCTGTTAGTTGTTTTATGATATCAGTCACACTACCTTTGTATGGAACCATTGCTTCAACACCTTCTGCTACGTAATCATTGAGATCTTCTACCAAGGAAGCATTACTGGTTTCTTTATTTTTCCTTCCAAGAGCTGCATAAAAGGATGCCATTCCTCGGTAAATCTTGTATCGTTTACCATTTTTCATCATAAATGAACCTGGACTTTCATCTGTTCCTCCTAGTAAACTTCCAACCATTACAGTTGATGCTCCTGCAGCAAGTGCCTTTGTAGCATCACCAGATGTTCTTACGCCACCATCAGATATTATTGGAATATCATATTTTTTGCCTACTTGTGCACAATCTACTACAGCAGTAAGTTGTGGCACACCAGAACCAGTGATTACCCTAGTAATGCATATTGAACCGGAACCTACTCCCACTTTTACTGCATCAACCCCAGCTTTGATAAGATCCTCAGTACCTTGAGCAGTAGCAACATTTCCTGAAATCAGTTCACAGTTTGGAAAGGCTTTTTTTATCAACCTAACCGTGTTTATCGCATTTTCACTATGGCCATGTGCAATATCTACCACTATAACATCAGCACCTGCATCTAGTAACGCTTCAGTTCTTTCCATAAAATCTCCTTTTACGCCCACGGCGGCGCCAACTAATGGTCTTCCTTTCTTGTCTTTTGATGCCTGAGGATAGTTGCCTGAGTTAATGATATCTTTGCTAGTGATCAATCCCTTGACATGTCCCCGTTCATCTAAAAGCGGTAATTTTTCAATACAATTTTTCCTAAGTATGTCTTTGGCTTCAACTATATCCACTCCAAATTTTGCAGTTATCACATCGTTTGTCATAACTTCGGTTACCCTTTTACTTTCATCTTTAGATTCTAGCATCACAATGTCTCGCCTTGTCAATATCCCAACAAGTTGACCTTGATTATCAGTCACCAATAATCCAGAAGCTCCTTTTTCTCGCATAGATTCCATAGCTTCACGCACTGTTTGTTCTGGATTTATGGTATACGGATTTTCGATTATTATGCTACCTGAGCGTTTTGTTTTTAGTACTTCGTTTACCTGTTCTGAAATAGTAAGAAATCTATGTATGATTCCAATTCCTCCCTCTCTTGCTATTGCGACTGCCATGGCAGATTCAGTAACAGTATCCATATTTGCACTTATGACAGGTATGTTAAGAGAAATATTTTTGGAAAGTTTTGTTTGTAAATTTGTTTGAGATCTAGTAACTATGCCTGATCGCTTGGGAACAAGGAGTACATCATCAAATGTTAGTCCTTCCCTTATTTCCAATGAAACCTTCTTGATTAGAATGAAAATCTGTTATAAGCCTTTCTTGAGATTTTTCAAGTTTTTTACGATCTTGACAACATCAACTGTAGCCTTAACATTATGAGTTCGTATGATATCAGCACCATTTAATGCAGCAAAGGTTTCTGCTGCAAGAGAACCATAGAGTCTCTTTTCAGGATCGGTCTCATCCAACAATTCGCCTATGAACGATTTTCGTGAAACCGAAACAAGAACTGGATATCTACCTTTTATTTGATTTAAATTTTTCAATATAATCACATCTCTTTGTAACCAATCAGAATTTATTTTTGTAAACAACACACCTTGCGCCTTTCTTCTAAAGAAACCAATGGCCGGATCTACTACAATCTCATTTGCTGAAACTCCTGACTTTATTGCCAGTGCAACACTTTGTTTAACCAGATTTCTTGTCTGCATCACTTGATTTCCATTAATTATTTTATTACTATACGCACATACAATAACAGATGGCCTGTGTTTCTCAAGTATGTTAATCATATTTTTGTCATATTTTAGGCCTGAAACATCGTTTACTATTTCTGCACCTAATTGAAGAGCAACTTTTGCCACCTTTGCCCTGCATGTATCAATAGATATAGGTAATTTTGAGACTTTTTGAATGGCATTTATGGCATTTGTGATTCTTTTGATCTCTTGATCCTCTGACACCAAGGTTTTGACATATGGAGCAGTAGACATTCCTCCAACATCAATAAAATCAGCACCATCTTCTTCCATCAATTTGGCAGTTTTTTCTATGATTTTTTTATCAGTAAATACTGATTTTTTATAAAATGATTCTGGGCTTGTGTTAATTATTCCCATTATTCTTACTGGACTTGAATCACCGACTCTCACTCCTGCAAGTTTATGCATATGGTTTATGATTAACCCAGATACATTTAGACTTAACATGAGTTTGAAGGGATGGCATCAGAAATATCTGGAAATTCTAAAAGAATTCAATTATGACAGATCAAGAGAAATAAAATCAGCCAAGATCCTCAGCTCATTTCTAAATAATAGATTTCGAATAGATGCAATAGAGAAAAAGATTAAAAACAAAACTGTCTTTGTTATTGGAGCAGGACCATCCTTAGATGCTTCTTTATCATATCTCAAAAAATTCAAAGATATTACAAAGATTGTTGCAGATGGTGCTACACAAGCATTACTTGAAAATAACATAGTACCCGATATCATAGTAACAGATCTTGATGGAAACATGGAATTTCTCAAAAGATCATCTGAATTAAAATCAATAATGATTGTTCATGCGCACGGCGATAATATCAAAAGACTACCATATGCAATTTTATTCAAATGTTCTATAGGTACAACAGAAGACAAACCATTCGGAAAAATTAGAAATTTTGGTGGTTTCACAGATGGTGATAGATGTGTATTTCTTGCCAATCATTTTAAGGCATCCAAAATTATCCTGATTGGAATGGATTTTGGGGTCCACATAGGAAAATACTCTAAAGAAGGAAAATATAACAAATCTATAAAGATAAAAAAGCTAAGGAAAGGAAAATCTCTCCTAGAATGGTTTGTTTCAAAGAGTAATGCGGATCTTTATACAACATCTCATCCAATAACGGGATTCAAAAATATAAAATTAGCAGATCTTCAAAGGTTGGTCAGACAGTAGAGCTTGTTTTAATATTTATTATCCATTTAGTAATAGAAAAAACATGGATTATTCAGAGGAAAATTTGCGTGACATTTTAGAATTAAGAGAATGGATTTCTGAAGAAATTGAGAAGAGGGAAAACGAGGTGGATAAATTTCGACATAACCTTCGTATTCTTGACTCACTTGTAAAACAATCTAGTTTTAGTAAGGCATCATCTCTTGTTTCTAATAAACAGAATACACAACAAAATCAGCAAACATCTTCTTCTGTAATTCCCATTAAAACACCAGACAACAAGATTTTGGCAAATGCACACGTAACTTCTGATGAGCTAGTTATCATTCCATCAGAAGACACGGTGCTGGATATAGAAACTCATCCATTCAAGTCATTTTTCCTAGGAAGAATAATTGGAGGAATGGAAAATCAAGATAAATTAGATGTTCAAAATGGTAAGATTCCACAAAATACTGCAATATCATGTTTAGTAAATAAAGATGGTAGTAGAATCAGAGAGATTCTCATTAGAAATTATCGTCAAAAGGAAAGAGTAAACGAGATAATAAATACAGTAACGTGGTCATTTTCCAGAATGATTGAGAATTCTCAAAAGTGATAGCATGGATAAAATAATTGTATTAGATTTTGGTTCGCAATATAGTCATCTCATTTGTAGAAGAATTAGAGAATTTTCAGTCTATTCAGAACTTGTTCCGTACAATATATCACTAGAAGAATTAAAAAAAATGAATCCCAAGGGAATTGTATTCAGTGGAGGGCCTGCAAGCGTATACAACAAGGATTCACCACAGCCATCAAACGGAATATTTGAGATAGGACTTCCAGTACTTGGCATATGTTATGGTCACCAGTTAATTGTCAACAAATTTGGAGGTAAGGTTAAACGCTCTCATAAGGAATACGGATCTTCTCTACTTAGCATAGATAACAACTCTGATCTGCTTGCAAGCATGGGCCGATCAACAAGAGCTTGGATGAGTCATGGAGATGCTGCAGAAATTTTACCTGAAGGATTTAATGTTATAGGACATACTGAAAATTCGTTTGCGGCAGCAATTGCAAATAAACAAAAGATGCTATACGGTATTCAGTTCCATCCAGAGGTAATTCATACTGAGAATGGAACTCAGGTTCTCAAGAATTTTGTTCTAGACATATGTAAAGCAAAACAAGATTGGACCTTGGAGAATTTTATAGAAACAACAGTATCTGAAATTTCAAAGATTGAAGGAAATGTATTATGTGGAATAAGTGGCGGAATTGATTCTACAGTAGCTGCATTATTGATTCAAAAGGCAATAGGAAATAGACTCAAGTGTGTCTTTGTCGATAACGGTCTTTTACGACAGGATGAAGAACTAGAAGTAGAAAAAATGTTTGAGAACAATTTTGGGATGAATTTTACAGCAATAAATGCCAAGGAAAGATTTCTTACAAGACTCAAAGGAATAACAGACCCTGAACAAAAACGAATGATAGTGGGAGAAGAATTCGTCAAGGTATTTACTGAGTTTGCCGAAAAGAATGGTCCATTCAAATGGTTAGCCCAAGGTACACTCTATCCAGATGTCATAGAAAGCGGAGTTTCAAAGGGTCCTGCTGCAGTTATCAAAACTCATCACAATGTTGGAGGATTACCATCATGGTTAAACTTGCAAGTCTTGGAACCGCTCAGATTTCTTTACAAAGATGAAGTAAGAAAAGTTGGTAAAATTTTAGATGTGCCAGATAAACTTCTTAATCGCCATCCATTTCCAGGACCTGGTCTTGCAGTAAGAATAATGGGTGAATTGACTCCAGAAAAGTTACAGATCACAAAACAAGCAAGCAAGATTGTCGAAAATGAACTTATTTCATCAGGGTGGTATGACAAGGTTTGGCAAGCTTATGCGGCAGTTGGAGATGACAGGGCAGTTGGAGTGGTTGGTGATGAGAGAAAATATGGCCATGTTGTTCTAGTCAGGATAGTGGACTCTATTGATGCCATGACTGCAGATTGGACAAGACTGCCCGCGGAAATACTTGAAAAAATCAGTAATAGGATTACAAATGAGGTAGAAGATGTAGCCTGGGTAAGCTATGTAATTTCAAGCAAGCCACCTGCCACAATAGAACCTCAATAAAAATAAAGAATTCTAATTATAATTCAAAGAATTATTTTTAAAAGAAATTTTTAAAAATTAAAGAACTATGGGACCACATTTATTCGTGCGGTTGGTGGATTCTGATCCTGAACTACCATAATCTTCACGGTACTTGAATCTGAACCATATTGGTTGCTCACGGTGAGTTTGAACTCCACTAGTTTCTGTTGTCCATAGTCAACAGATGGTGAGTAGAATGCTGGATGAGCAGTGCTACTCAATATTACGGTCACTGGATCACCGCTGATTTGTTCCCATTTGTACTTGATATCAGTACCTGTGCTAGCACTTCCATCTAATACAACTCTGCTGTTTGGTGAGACTGTTTGATCTGGACCTGCATTAGCAACGGGCGGTTGTCCTGCCACTGGTAGATTATTGATCTTTACAGTTACAGAACAAGATGGAATGTCAACCATGTTATCAGATACATCAAGTGTAAATTGGAGTGTACCACTTGGACCATTTGGTGTTGGTGCCACAAATGTTGGGCTCATATCAGTGCTAGAAGATAATTGTACTGGTTGTCCAGAGATTTGTCTCCAGTAGTATGATATTGTGTCGCCACTTGGGTTTGCAACTGACACTGGCAATCTAACTAGAGAATTAGAATTAACTGAAGCATCTTGACATGTTACGGTTGGATCTTGATGAGTGCTTTTAACGGTGACTTTGGTCATAGCAGCTGCTTTTCCTCCATGTCCATCATCAGCAGTAAATACGAATAACAAAACTGCAGTTCTACCAGGTGCTACTGCTGGAGCGACAAATGATGTAGCAGTATTATCAGTTGATGATAACTGTACACTTGAACCAGAATATTGACCCCATGCTAATGTCAATGGATCATTATCTGGATCTGTTGCAGTAGCGTTGAGAGAAACCTGAGTTCCCTCATCAACAACTTGATCAGGACTTACTGTAACAACCGGAGGATGATTAACGTGTAAAACTATAACATCAAATGTTGTAGTGTCCTTTAATCCATATCCATCATCTACGGTCAATGATAGTTTTAATGATTTTACTTCATTTGCAGGAACTGCTGGAGCCATGAAAGATATTACTGGAGCACTATTATCTGGAGAAAATGTTACTGCATCGCCAGAGACTTGACTCCACTGATAGGATAATTTCTTGCCAACATCAGGAGTTGTTGACTTTAGACCAGAAAGTGTAACCTTTGTGTTCTCATACACTACAATACTATTTGCCAGTGAGCCTTGTAAGAAATACTGTGTTAGTGTGCCTGATCTTGCAACATCTGTTGTATAGAATTTAGCGCAGTAAATGTGATCTGTACCTTGAAATTGTTGAATACATTGGTCTAGGAATTGTTCTGCTGAGCCACTGTTTGTTGAACTTGTTTGGGCATTTGCAGATATTGTTGGCAACACGGCAGAGAAAATCATCGCAGCTAGTATCGCAACAAAAAATTTGTAATTCAACTTGTCAGTTCTAAATTTTAGATTATTAAAAAACCTTTCTCTCAATTTATGGTATCAGCAAGATCAGTTTTTTGATCTAAAAACACTGTTTGATAATGGTAATTTCATCGGTTTTATGCAATAATTACTGACTCATGGACCATTAGCCTCAACAAACGATAAAACCTCATCCATGGTAGGTGGAATTCCAAGGGGATTGCCAACGTATAGAGAAGCTGCACCGTTTGCAAATCTCAATCTTTCAAGAGCATCTAGGTTTACAACATAACCAAGTATATTTGCAGCATCCCAGACGTCCCCAGCCCCTGTTACAAATTTAGGTTGTACTTGAAAAGACTTTACAGATTCTATCTCTTGTCCATTTGACCAATACGATCCTGAAGCAGTATGAAGATCAATTGGTATCAGGTATCTCCGTGCCAATTCATGTACTAGTCTTCTGGTCTCTTTTTCATCAGAAATTGCGTCTAATCCAAATTGTGCTAGAAGAATATTACATTCATTCTCATTAATACATAAAGAATCTAGATGATCTGCAAGTTTGGGCAGTGTTTCTTTGAACTCTTCAGATCTTGTTTGAATATCAGCTGGATCTAGAAAATGAAAAGCTGATGCAGACTTTGTGAATGCAAACTGTGATAATTCTGTTCCTTTCTTGTTGCTTGCCCAATTTGTCACAATTACAGCATCTGCATTTGTTATCGCATCCTGCTCACTTGCTCCAAGTTTTTCAGGCCCAAAGTTTTCATTATCACCTAAATCAGAAATCATTATGTTCACTATATTACCAGCACTATTGAATTCAAGCGATGTGGTTCTTCCGGGTTTTCCGTTAATTATAAAAAGTGAGACTTTATCAAATTCAGAAAAAGTTTCTTTTAATATTGTAGAACTAATCTTGTCGGCGATTGTAACTAACGATACAGGACAACCAAGTCTTGCAAGAGCGTAAGCAACATTTGTTGCATTTCCACCCTTTAGATCTGTTTGTGGAATTCCACGAATACTTCCACCCAATTTGCTTTTTTCTAAAATTTGATTGTAAAGATTGTCTAAATTTTGAATCTTAATAATACGATCTAGAAAAAAATCATTTAGAACAACGACTGATTTAGTTAGTTTTAGATCGTGCAGCTTTTCTAACATGAAAAAGGCTTAGCCCATCGGTGGACCTCTTCCGCCGCCACCTCGGCCACCGGATGAGGCAATAACATCATCGATTCTTAGAATCATACATGCAGCTTCAGTTGCAGATTTTATTATCTGCTCTTTTACTGCAACTGGCTCTATGATATCAATAGAAAACATATCTGCAACTCTAGTATTTCGAGCATCGATACCAGTCCATTTCTTTCCCTGACTGTGTTTTGCACGAAGTGTAACCATAGTATTGATTGGATCCATTCCTGCATTTTCAGCAATTGTTAGTGGAATTATTTCAAGAGCTTCAGCATATTTTTTGATTGCAAGTTGTTCTCTTCCTTCAAATTTGTTTGCCCATTCTTTTAGTTGTGAAGCCAAGAATTCTTCAGGGGCACCACCTCCAGCCACAACTGCTGGCTTTTCTATTACATCTTTTACAACCATTAGTGAATCATGCATTGATCTATCTACCTCGTCCACAACTCTTTGAGAACCTCCTCTAAGCAATAATGTGATGGCTTTTGGATTTTTGCAGCCTTCAATGAAGACCCATTTGTCTGTCTCCACTTTTCTTTGCTCTACAAGATCTGCTGCACCCAAGTCCTTTGGAGTCATGTCATCGATATTACTACTAATTCTACCTCCAGTTGCTTTTGCAAGCTTTGTCATATCACTTTCTTTTACTCTTCGTACTGAAAGTATGCCTTGTTTAGCTAGATAATGCTGTGCAATGTCATCTATGCCTTTTTGACAAATTAACACATTTGCGCCAATTTGGTGAATCTTATCCACCATAGATTTAAGCATCCGATTTTCCTCTTCAAGGAACATTTGCATTTGAGTTGGGTCGCTAATTCTAATTTCTGCGCTCATCTCTGTTTTTTCAATCTCTAAAGCTGAATTTAGTAGTGCAATCTTTGCCTTTTCTATTTTAGTAGGCATGCCACTGTGGACAACTTCCTTGTCAAGTACTATGCCTTTGATAAATTGGGTATTTCTAATAGAACCGCCTGCCTTCTTTTCCACCTTGATATTATCAAGATCTACTCTATGTCCTTCGGCCTCTTTTTCTACAACCTGTAGTATAGAATCAACCACAAGTTTGGATAACATATCACTGTCTTCTGAGATTAGTTTTGACTGCATACTTGTTTTTGCAATTTTTAATAGGATTTCTCTTTCATTTGGACTTACTTGCTTTGCCATTTCTGTGAGAAGTAAAAGTGCTTTTTCTGCAGCTGCTTGATATCCTTCAATAATTACTGTAGCATGAACATCTTTTTCCAAAAGCTCTTCGGCTTTTGCCAACAATGCACCACCAAATACTACTGATGATGTAGTGCCGTCACCTACCTCATTATCAACAGTTTTTGAGATCTCAACCATCATTTTTGCAGCTGGATGTTGGACATCAATTTCTTTTAGAATAGTAGCACCGTCATTTGTAATTGTAACGTCACCTAGGGAATCGACAAGCATTTTATCCATTCCACGTGGGCCAAGACTTGTCCTTACTAGTTCTGCAACTAGCTTTGCAGCAGCAATGTTATTCTTTTGTGCATCTCTTCCCTTTTGTTGTAATGCACTTTCTTTTAGTACTAATACAGGTCCTTGTGGTGTTTGTTGAATAGATGCCAAAATTATTCCCTTAGTTCGTGTAATTAGTTGCCCCTTTTAATACCTTATCTGTTCAGGATCTTCAGATACATTCTATTTTTAACGTCCACAATGCCAGTGTACAAGATTCTGATCTCAGGCAATGCAAGAAACGGTAAGAAAAGAGGTATGAGGTGAGGGTTTTTGAATTTACATCCTGTCTCTACTAACTTAGAATCAATACCAGAATATTCATCCAGTGTTTTTTCAAAAGATAGTGAAGACATCAAACCAGCAAGTGGTAATGAGAATTTACTCAAGATATTGCCATTTTTAGCTACCAACATGCCACCTTGCATCTTAGTTAGATTATTTGCAACAAAGGCCATGTCTTTTTCATTTGAACCTATAACTATCATGTCATTTTCATGGAAACTTTGTGTACAACCAAATGCCCCTATATCAGCACCAAAATTTCTCAAAAATGCCACAGTTTTCTTTCCAGTGCCATATGTCCTGTCAATAGCAGCTACTTTCCATACATCCTTGTCACGTGATGCCATCACGTTGCCATCTAGTACTTGAAGATCTTCTTGATCTATTTTTGTTATTATTTCAGTATCAAGTCGAATAACCAATGCTTGTGCAGTAGATTCTTTGCTTCGTATGACAAAGTCTTTCTCTCCAAACGTTGTTCCAGTCCTTACAGTTTTTTTCATCCAACTTGGAATTATGGTCTTGTGGCCATCTATTACAAGACTGTTATGTGCTACCATCAATTTGCCGCCTACAAAGACCTTGTTTGGCTTGATCTTTTCCAAGTCGTCAAAGACTAGAATATCAGCTAATTTACCAGGCCCAATTGCACCAAGATCTTTGCTCATTCCATAATATTCAAAAGAATTCTTTGATGCAATTGTTATGGCATCTATTGGATCCATGCCAATAGAGATAGATTTTCTAACACAATGATCAATCATGCCATATTCGACAATATCCTTTGGGGAAATTCCATCGGTACAAAACATTAGTCTATCAAGATATGTTTTATGAGATAATACGTTAGGTAAAATTTTATCAAGATCTCGTCTGATAGAACCTTCTCTCATCATTATCCACATTCCAAGTCTTAGTCTTTCCAAGACTTGATCATAATCAATCGGTTCATGACATGAGAGAATTCCAGATGCAATGTAGGCATTTAGTTTTTTATCACTTGCTCCAGCTGTATGACCATTTATGATACCATTATTTTTTAAAACATTGGATATGCTTGCAATAGTATTTGGATCTCTTGTAGTTACTTTGGTCCAAGAAAATACTTCTCCTAGGCCAACAACGTTTTCAATGTTCAATCCTTTTTTCTCTTCCTTTTTGGTCAATGTCCTTGCATGACTAAATTTTCTATCAACAGGAAGTCCTCCAGGAATTACATGATATACCCTAATCGGAAGGCTTTGTGTCATTTTAACAAATTCTTTGAATCCTCTATAACCACAAACACTCACAATGTCAATTGGATCTGCAAACAAAGTTGTAGTACCCGATAAAAGTGATTTTTTTGCAAATTCTGATGGAAGAACGTATTGATCTATGTGTATGTGAGGATCAACAAATCCTGGTGTGATGTATTTGTCTTGTAAATCAATGACAACAGTTTTCTCTCCAACAGTATGAGACGCATCCTTTCCCACATATGCAATTCTGTCTTTTTTGATTGCTACATGAATTTGAGGTATTATTTCCCTTGAATAGACGTTAACTAGCCTACAATTCTTCAAGACAATATCTGCCTTGTTTTCACCCATAGCTACAGCATTGAGTGATAAAATCATGGAGGCAAGTGAGCTGGCCTTCATAGAAATAATGTAATCAGTTATACTATTAAAGCGATGTTTAAATTACGGTCAACGCAGCTCATTTTTTATGAACATGCCAAAGGAGATCAATAGGTATTGTCCCAAATGTAAGAAGCATACATTGCATAAGGTCTCCATATACAAGGCAGGAAAGAGAAGAGGTTCTGCCATTGGCGAAAGAAGACACGCAGAGGATAAGAAAGGCTATGGCGGTCAGAAATTTCCAAAGTTAGCAAAACCAGCAAAGACTACGAAGAAGATTACACCTATCATGACATGTCCAGAATGCAAGAAGAAGTGGAACGTATCAGGAATAAGATTGAGAAAATTGGAGTTAGTTGCATAATGAAAAGAGCCCATATTTGGATACCAAAACCAGGAAGTAAATTCCAAAGAGTGCAATGTAAAGAATGTGGAGAGGAGAGTGTTGTTTACTCACATGTTTCATCAATAGTGACATGTAAGGCATGTGGTAATACTTTAGCAGAACCAACCGGTTCCATTGCAAAAACAAATGGAAAAATTTTAGGTAGCGCAGATTAAGTCATAGTCTTTTTTCGTATTCAAATTAGTAGCGATCCGCTTATCATCAAAAATTATACATGATTCTCTCACAGGTTGTTTGTTTTTTACTCTAGTAGGATCAACTATAGAAATTCCAGTATAAGCACATTCTTCGCCATTGTAATTAACAAAAAATTCTGCTTCCAATCCAAGAGATTGAAGAAAACTTTTTCTAACCAATATACTTGTCCACACATCTCCAGTATTTACCAATTCCATAATTTTCCTAATTACTTCAGAATCTAAAAGTGGCATATCACCAGAAGCTACAAAAATCAATTCTTTAAACGTGTGTAGAGATTCTCCCAAGTCCTCGACATACCCATTTCCGTTAGTTTCCAAGATAATAACTCCCAATTTAGAAACAAATTCACGCGTCTTTGGAGCATTACTGCTTGTAACACACACTATCTTTGAAAATATTTTTGAATTTTCAAAAGCAGTTAAAACATGTTCTATCAGCGGTTTTTTATATTTTAAAAGGAGTTTTTCTTCTGGCAATTTCATCCTAGTACCTTTGCCTCCACACATAACTAGTCCTATCATACCGATGCAAAAATCAAAAGCGATGCTAACCTTACTAATTCATTACTTGCTCCAAATACATCTCCTGAAATTCCTCCAAAGCTTTTTTTTGCAACGACAAGCAATAGAAAAGACAATCCTATACATGATAGTACCACAAATACGCCTGTTATCCCTCCCAAAATCACAGTAGGGGTTATTGCTAATACTACAGCTATTACAAGTTTTTTCGGATCCTTCATGTATTGAGTAAAGGGAGAACTAAGTCCTTGCCAAGCAGAGATGCCACGGTTTGCCTGTATTACCATAGATAGTTTAGCCATCAGCTCACTTAGAAGAATTGCTTCAAACAATGCAAAACCTTTCATCATAGAAATTGCCAATATCATGCCTGCAGCATACAATACAACGGTCATTACACCTGCAGCGCCAACGGCTGGGTCTCTCATTGCTTTAAGTTTTTTTTCTTTTGTTCCCTTTGCCATAATTCCGTCTGCAAAATCACAGAGTGCATCAGTATGATGAATGCCGGTGATTATGGCAAGTGCTCCAGTTAAGATCAAGCCAGTAATCAGAGGTTGAAGAAATAAAGATAGTCCGTAACCTGCAGTACCAATTACTAGTCCAATCAGAGCTCCCGCAATTGGAAAAAGATACATGTTCTTTGCAACAATTTCTAACTCACTATTCTTAGAAGGAATAATAGTTAGAAATGATACTATTGATGATATCTGTTTAAACATTAAACCACCAACCAAGAGATGACAATAACAAAATAACAGGAATTGTGAAAAATAAAACAAACAATATTGTAGTGATCTTCATTATTGAAATTGCAGATCTAAAATGCCTTTCAGTGATCTCAGAATTACCATCCCCTAGTACATAGTGCTCCATTTTTTCAAATTTTATTCCAAGTGCACCTGCCAGAGTTGCCATTGGGTAACCAGCGTTTGGACTTTCAGTCTTTGAGCCGTCTCTTTTCATGACATGGATTGAATGTCTCCAATCTTCCTTTAGTATGATACAAGAAAATACCATCATAAGACTTGTAAGTCTAGAAGGAAGAAAGTTGAGCGTTTTATCACAATTGGCAGCAAACCAACCTATGTTTCTGAATATTTCAGTTTTGTATCCTATCATAGAATCAGCAGTATTTACAATTCTATAAACAAATGCACCAACTAAACCAAAAATTGAAAAGTAAAAAAGTGGACCAGTTATGCCGTCAACGATATTTTCACTGATGCTTTCAAGTGTTGCAGAAATAACATGTTGTTTATCCAGATTTTTGGTATTTCGTTTTACTATCATAGAAAGTTTTGTTCTTGCACCATCTAGGTCATTTTTAGATAGAGAATCCATAATTTTTGATGCATGATCTTCCATTCCCTTTATCGCGATAGTAGTCTTTAGAAGAATTCCAATCAGAATTATGCTTGTACCTATAAACAGAATTTTATAGAGTTCATTTGAATCAAAATTTTCTAAATATCTCAAAGAAGATGAAAATGATACAATCAGGATAGAGACTATCGCTACTACCAAAACAAGAAGAAGAATTCCATTAGTTTTTTCAATCATCGGATTAGTTGATTTTGCATAGAGTACAAGTTTGCTAATCAATTTTCCAATCCAGACAGTTGGGTGATACTTATTTGTTGGATCTCCAAAAAGAAAATCAAGTGTAAGAGAGAACACAACTGCAAATATAGATATCAAAATCAATTTAGCATACCTCGTATTTTCTTCATGTCAATATTTTTTTGCACAGTGTGAGCCAAGTGATCAATTTCTCGGTCTAATGTTTTAAGATATTTTGTTGTCCATGAGACTTGTTTTGGGTTTGCATGTAGAGAATCTTCATCTGGGATATCAAATTTAATTAAAGGGATTGTACCAAGTATTGGTTTCATGGTTTTCTTTTTCAATACAGAATAGCTTGGATACAGTATAGTCACATCCCCTCTGAACTTGTTTATGACAAATCCTTTGACAAGTTTTTGATGTTTTTTATCAAGAAGAGCCAATGTTCCTACAATACTGGCAAAACTTCCACCCTTATCTATGTCAGTCACCAAGATTACAGATGATCTGCAATATTCTGCCATTCTCATGTTAGCAATATCATATCGTTGCAAGTTTATTTCTGCTGGAGATCCAGCTCCTTCAAGTATCACAATATCATTTACCTTTAGCAACTGATCAAGCGCATTCTTTGATTTTTCAAGTCCTGTTGAGAGTACAAATTTTTTGTAATAGTCTCTTGCATGCATCTTACAATAGAATATACCATTTACAAAAATTTCACTTTTATAATTTCCAAGAGGTTTTAACAAAATTGGATTCATTATTGGAATTATTTTTGCTCTTGCGGCAATTGCCTGTATGGCCTGTGCTCTAGAGATTTCAAAGTCTTTACCAACATAGGAATAAGACGACATGTTTTGTGACTTGAATGGTGCTACTTTGTATCCATCATTAGAAAAAATTCTACAAAGAGCAGTAACTAGAGTTGTTTTACCAGCCCCTGAAGAAGTACCTTGTATCATCAAAGTTTTTGCAGTCATAACTTTCTTAATGCATCAATTAACTTGAGATTTTCTTTACGAGTTCTAACTGCAATTCTTATAAAATTATCATTCAATCCATGAAATGTACTACAATCTCTTATGAGTATATTTTGTTTTAATAATCTATTTTGGATTTGGTTTGATTTTATCTTTGATTTTATCAAAATAAAATTTGTAGCAGAATTGTAGCAAGTAAAACCCTTTATTTTAGATATGGAATTTATGAGAAATTTTGATTCCTTTTTTATTATATCCAGTGTTTTTGGTAAATGTGATTTATCAGATAGTGCTTTGATCGATGACTGTTGTGCAATACCGCTAACATTCCATGGAATCTTTATTTTTTGTAGGATTTCAATAATTTTTTTATTACCAAGCCCATATCCAATTCTCAATCCTGCCAGCCCAAATGATTTTGTCAAGGATCTAAGAATGAAAAGATTATCAAATTCTTTCAGATATGAGACAACACTCTCATTACTATCTGGAACTAACTCAATAAAACATTCATCAAGAAAAACCATTACGGATTTGTCACGTGCTGATTCTAGGATTTTTAACATATTCCTTTTTTTTATAAGAATTCCTGTAGGATTATTTGGATTACATAGAAAAATGCAGTTTTTCTTTTCCATCACATTTTGAAATTCTGATAGATTTTGGTTTAGATCCATTGTTTTAAAAAAGTACAATATTGCCCCGTTTAATTTTGCGGCAGACTCGTACTCACTAAATGTAGGAATTGGAATTAACGCTTTTCGATTTCTTAAAAATGCAGCACAGTAATTGTAGATTATTTCCGTAGCTCCATTTCCCACTATAATCTGATTTTGTAGAACCCCGGTGTATTTTTGAAGATGGATTCTTAATTCACTTGAATTAGGATCTGGATATATCGAAACTTGTGAAATATTGTTTAAAGCATCTCTTACTTTGGATGGAAAACCAAGAGGATTGACATTTGAACTAAAGTCAAGCAATCTCAAATTGTGTTTGAGATTACTACCTGAGAATATACCTCCATGAGCAGCCACTTTGTGATTTTCTATTGACTTTTCTATTCTAATCCTCATATTTTTCAAATACCCATATCGGTATTTAGTTGTGTTTTGCTTGTACTTCTAAAAGAATATTAATTGTACAAAGACTATTTTCTTTATGAAGCGTGTAGCCATAATAGGAGTTACTGGCGCAGTAGGACAGGAATTTGTTCTTGCTTTGAACAAACATCCATGGTTTGAGGTAAAACAAATAGCCGCATCTGAACGCTCAGCCAAGAAAAAGTTTGTAGATGCAATAAGAGATCCAAATAGTGGTATTTTGAAATGGCATTTACGAGAACCTATTCCAGAATATGTAAAGGATATGATAATAGATGCTGTTGACGATATCAATCCAGAAAATTTTGATTTAATTTTTAGTTCTGTAGAAAGCGAAGCTGCAAGAGATATAGAAACAAAGTTTGCAAAACATGTTCCAGTCATCAGTACTTCTGCAGCATATAGATACGAGGCAGATGTTCCAATTTTGATTCCTGGAATAAATGATGATCATATAGGATTACTAGATATTCAAAGAAAGAACCGAGGTTGGAAGGGATTTGTAGCACCATTACCAAATTGTACTACAACAGGGCTTGCAATAACAATGAGACCGCTTCTAGACAAATTTGGTGCTCAGAAGATAATCATGACATCCATGCAGGCAATGTCTGGTGCAGGTAGATCACCAGGTGTTTCTGCACTAGACATCACTGACAACATTATTCCATTTATACCAAAAGAAGAAGACAAGGTACGATTAGAGACAGGAAAAATACTTGGAAAGTTCATAGATGGAAAAATTGATCCTGCAAAAATGAAAGTCAGTTGTACATGTACAAGAGTTCCAGTATTAGATGGACATACTGAAACCGTTTTTGTTGAAACTGCCACTCATGTAGATCCAGAAACTGTTAAAAAAGCAATGCAGGATTTCTCGAACAATGTGAGCGTTACCGGATTACCCTCTGCTCCAAAAGAATACCTAATGGTTAATGAGGATCCCACAAGGCCACAGCCAAGACTAGATAGAGAGATCAACGAGGGAATGACTACGGTAGTTGGCAGACTAAGAGAAGACACAGTGTTTGATAATGGTATAAAGTATGTGCTATTCTCGCACAATGAAAAAATGGGTTCTGCAAAAGGAGCAGTATTGTTAGCAGAAATGCTATACAAGAAAGGCTACATTTAGCAAATTACGAAATTATAGAAATTTTATACTAACAACTTTAATAAGATCCATTTATTCACAATAATCTGTATTTTGATGACAAAAGTTGATGATTTAGATATGATAATTTTATCAGAATTATCACAAGATGCAAACA
>JANWLA010000053.1 GCA_025451075.1 Nitrosotalea sp.
AGTAAATGGGTCCACAGGGATTTGAACCCTGGATCTTCGCCGTGTAAGGGCGACGTCATAACCGACCTGGACTATGAACCCAAGCAAGCTCCAAGTTAAAATGAATTTAAACTTTGAGAATCGTTCAAGATAAAAATAAAGAAATTGCATCCAAGTTGTAGACATGTTGGACCTGATTTTTTTCTCAAGCCCCATAGGATTGGGACACGCCACAAGAGATGTAGCCATATCTCAAAGCCTTGGTAAAATATCAAAGAGGTTTGTAAGTGGAGGTGCTGCACCATCGTTGATTTCACAGAGTGGGTTTGATGTAGACGACTTGTACAGACCGCCTGCTTTTCAAGTTGAGAATGGAAAACTCAAACAGCCACTCAAATGGCTCTTTAACTACTATTCTTATTACAAGGAATGCAAAACGATTTCAGATCAAATACTAAAATCCCATCACCCAAGACTTGTCACAAGCGATGAGGATTTTGCGTCGCTTGTAGTAGCTCAGGAAATGGGAATCAAGACTATTTTGGTAACAGACATACTCAAGACAAATTTTGCAAGAGGTATTGGTTCCATAATTGAAAAACAGATGAATAGGTCAATGAAAGGCATAATCGAAAAATGCGATCTTGTGATTTTGCCGGAAAATGGAAAAAATGAAGGTAACCTAGTAAGAGTAGGGCCAATAGTGCGAAATACAGTCCAGTCACGCGAGCAACTACGGGAAAAATTTGCATTTCATAAAAAAACAATTGTTGTAAGCATAGGCGGAACTGATTCTGGCAAGTTTTTAATTGAAAAGATCCTAGAGATATATTCAAAGATCAACTATGATTTTGAACTTGTGATTGTAAGTGGCCCTTCATTTGAGATGAGTCATCCAGGAATCAGAAATTTTGGATTTGTAAATAATTTGCACGAAGTAATATTTGCGGCAGATTTGGTAATTTCACTTGCGGGAAAATCTACCATAGATGAATCAAGACATTATGGGACACCTGGAATATTTATTCCGATAAAAGGCCATTTTGAACAAGAAGAAAATGCAAGAGAGTTTGGATATACACATGATGATGTATTTTGTCTTGACAAATTAATACTGGAAAAAATTGATGAGAAAAGAAATCCTCAACCTTTTGATGGGGCAAAAAAGGCATCAGATCTTATCAGGAATTTTTTAACCTAGTTGTTCTGCTGAAAATCAATGCAGCCGGTGATCTCTTTACAGAGTGATTCATTGTGAACAAGGCCCACCTCTGGAATAAATTGTAAAATGTGATTGGTATTCTTGTCTCTGAAAAGCTCACCTTGAATGACAAAGTCATTAGGTTTTGAAGACATGGAGTGGCTAGCGGTTTTTTGGATTTAAGTAATGCGTATGATTTATGCAGTCAGAATTTTAGGATAATCGTAAAAAATATCCAATACTTTATAGAAGGATTAGAAGAGAGATAACGACGTTTTGAAGAACCTAGTCATTTCAAAATTTGGTGGCAGTGCAGTAGGTGTAGATGGCATACTGATACCATCCATAATCAAAAGGATTAACGAATTGAAAAAAGATTCCAAAGTAATTACCGTTTTTTCCGCGCCCCTTACAGTATACAATGAAAAACAAAGATCGCTTACTGATATTGCACTTGAGATTGGGCGCAGAGCAGAAAAAGGGGAAAATATGAGTACAGAAATTTTAAGAAAACCATATCAAAAGATCGTTGACATGATAGACAAGACACTTCAAGAAGACTGTAATAGAACCATCAATTCTTTTCTAGGAAAAGCTGAGGCGGTTTTGGCCGAAGCCCTACAAAAAAAAGAATTTGCTAATGAAACAAGAGCAAGATTGCTTGCATATTCAGGCGAAGTCCTGATGTCTCACGTGATGAATTATGTCCTAAAAGGCTCTGGAATCAAGTCAGAGGTTATCCCATTTGATTTCTGGCCCATAATTACCGACAACAACCTGGAATCTGCAAACTTTCTTGCCTCCGAGTCATCAGAAAGAATGACGGAGGTTGAAAAACTGCTTGAGAAAAATGATGTCCTGTCAATAGGGGGCTTTATTGGAAAAACAGTGGAAGGAATAGAGACTACATATGAAAGAGGTGGCTCTGATAGGACTGCTGCCGATCTTGGAATTTTATTTAGCAAAAAATATCATACCAGAATTGATTTTGAAAAGGACAGTGCAGTGTTATCTGCAGATCCTCGAGTAGTAAAAGAAGAACTGGAAAGCATAACCAGTCTTTCATATAATGAGGCAAGAATTGCTGGAATGTTTGGCATGAAGATTTTGGATCCAATTGCAATAAAGGAAATTGTGGAAAATGGTGTAGAGATGCCAATAATAATTACAAACATGGCCAGTCCTGAAAAAATAACAACTATTGAAAGAAAACCCAGTGAAAAAAATGGCCATCCTCTCAAAATAGTCACTGGCAAGAAAAACTGCTCTATTGTCAGAATTGAAAAAGAGTCATCTGAGAGGCTATTTCATTCACTGGATAAAGACAAGAGATACAGTGAGTTTGTAGTACTATCTCCATTCACTAAAGATGACATTGAATTTACAAGAATACTATTTCTGGATGGTGACTATGTCAAGCGCAATGAGAGATATATTCTTGGATTTGATCCATTGGCATCCATAACTTACAACAGGGGTGTTATCACCTTGATTGGAGACGAGATGTGGCGTGTACAACAAGTTGCATCAAAGGCAAGCTCTAGAATAGGAGAGGCGGGCTTGAACATACTCAACATGGATGCCCAAGAAGAGACATCTCGAATTATAATAGTAATTGAAGACAGTGGCGACAGCATAGAGAAAGCAATAAGGGCAGTACATGCTGAAAGATCGAAAATAAAATTTGTCTAATTAAAAATAACATCAGTGAAATAATTTTGTTTGTATAAAATTACAACAACTGTTTTACTTTTTTCTTTTTCTGCGAGTAGCACGCTGGTCTGCCTTGCGTTGGTGTTTTCCTGTCTTTCTTGCAACCATATCTAATTTCCAGATAATTTACTGTGATTTCTATCTTTTGTATGATAAAACTGGAACATTGAACACCTACAAGCCTATACCTGTAGATGTCAAAGTGGGTTTATTCTTGGGCCTCTTTATCTAGAATCAGCCCGGCGTTACCCAAAACACGCACTAGTATACATACGATCAGGAAATATTTAGAGTTGATCTATATAGATCATGTATAAGTTCCGTTGATTGCCCAAAGCACTAGTGCAATTCCAATTACTGCATACCACTTGAAGTTTCTTTTATCTGCAAATATGTTCTTTGGATTAGGCTCTCCTGGAATAGCCATACGAATCTTTCTCATCTCAAATCCGTTTCCTGCAATACCAATAACAAACAGGGCAACAGAGACCAGAGACAGAACAGGTTGCTGCATATGAAAAGTTATGGCCTTCCTTGATTTAAAGACAATCAGTTTTCTGCTTGATGTTTTAAGATTTGATTAATTCTTTAAATTACCAAACTCTATCTCACTTTGTATGAAAGAGCAGGGCAAGATTTGGATGAATGGTAAACTTGTTCCGTACAAGAATGCAAAGGTGCATGTCCTGACACATGCGTTACATTATTCGACTGCAATATTTGAGGGAATTAGATGCTACAACACTCCAAGAGGTCCGATGGTTTTCAGATTACCAGAACATGTCGAGAGATTATTCAAATCAGCAAAAATGTATTCAATGAAAATGCCCTATTCCAAAAAAGAAATTTCAGAGGGAATAATCAAGACAGTAAAAACAAGCAAACTCAAAGAATGCTATATCAGGCCCATTGCATATTATGGTCATGGAGTGATGGGCTTGACTCCAACTCCAAACAAGGTAGAAGTTGCAATAGCCTGTTGGGAATGGAATACTGGTGAATCTAGTGCAGGCAAAGTACGAGGAGCAAGGTGCAAGGTATCAAGCTGGCTTAGGATAGATTCTAGATCACAACCCATGCAGGCAAAGGCTGCATCAAACTATGCAAATGCAGCACTGGCAAGAGTTGAAGCCCTAAGAGATGGTTATGATGAGGCAATCATGCTAAATTATCATGGAAAAGTATCAGAGGGAAGCGCAGAAAATATTTTCATTGTAAACAAGGGTGAGATCTCAACACCTCCACTTAGTTCTGGAATCTTGGATGGCATAACAAGAGACAGTGTTATCAAGATAGCAAGATCAGAGGGACTAGGAATAATTGAAAGAGACATTGATAGAGAAGACCTGTATGTAGCAGACGAGGTCTTTATGACCGGTACTGCAGCTGAGGTAAAATCAGTAACAGAAATTGACAATGTAACTATTGGAGACGGCAAGTTAGGAGAGATAACTCACAAGCTACAAGATGCGTTTTATGAGGCGTCCAGGGGAAAAGATGAACGCTTCTTAGAATGGTTCACCCCAATCTAGAACAAAAAAGATTCAATTATGACAAATATGCCATCAAGATATGATGGTACTATCAATGGTAGATCAGCACAAGCCAAAATGCTACCTGTGTAGCAATGTGTTTGAGAATCTGGAAGAGTTAAGAAAACATCAGGAAGATTCCCACAAAGAATTTGTAGAGTTCCACAAAGATACAAACAGTCATTCTCCCACACCTGGAGATGTAACCATCTTTTAGATGAAATATTATGGAATGCAATGAGACAGAAGCCAACCCAATCTGTTGGTTTTGCAGAAAAGGACGCCATGATGACTGTATGAAACAGATTCCCACTCAGGGAAAATCAGAAGGCCCGCATGACTGTACATTTGATACAAAACTAGTAGACTGTCAATGTGCCCACTAGATTTTTCAGAAAATGCATGAAATTGCCAAGAGCCTTGGCATCATTTTAGATTAGCGCTATTCAGCATGCGGTACTATAGTTTCAATATCTTCTTCTAGTTTAACCAAACCTTTCCACCATTGTTCAAATTTTTCCATATCTCTGCAAGATTCCCAAATTCCTCTTTATAGATCTGCCGATTCTTTTATCAAAAGTTTTTTTACTGAAATTTTTAAAAATTAATTTGAAAAAACATCATGGTATGTTTTGTATGCGAATTGTTAGACCATGGAATAATTGATGAAAAAATTTGTAATTGCAGAAAAAATAATTTACCCATCATAGAAAAATTTAGAATCAGCGGGTCTAGTGGGATTTGAACCCACGACATAGGGATATCTCCGAAAGATCATAAGAGTCCCTCGCTCTACCTGGCTGAGCCATAGACCCGGTAAGAATGCTCACGATAAGTTCGTTATTTAAACTGAGTCAAAAAGAAAATGATTTTAGTTTTTTACTGCTTCTACTTGAGAATATTTCTCGAGTATTTTTGTAAGTACGGTAGAAACTGGAGCATTGTTCATCTTTTCTTTTTCTGCCAAGAGTTTTCTGTATGCATCAAGTGTGATATACACAGGAATTGAACCGTTGCCTTCCAACAAGCCTCTTACTCTGTACAGAGCAGTCTCCATTCCCTTTTCTGCTATTTTTGCAAACTTTGCCTTGTCCATAATTGCACCAAGAGGACCAAATGGCATGTCATAGTTTACTGTCATTGTGACTCTTGTTTCTTTCTCGCTTAATGCTTCAAAATCAACTGCAATTTCCCATTTCTTGAATGGACCTTTAATCATTTTAGCAGCAACCCTTTTTTCTGGAATGAATTCAGTTGTCTCACAGTCCCACTCTAGCCTCTTGCCGTCAAAGTCACCAATTACTCTAAATGTTGTACCTACTCCCATTCCGGCCTTTACATCCATAGGAACTACTGTCATTCCTACTCTCTCTTCAAATTGGTCAGAGATGTGTTCAGGTCTTGCAAAGTATG
>JANWLA010000054.1 GCA_025451075.1 Nitrosotalea sp.
ATAGCATTCCACTGCCTCCTCAAACCTTGACAATGATTCTAGTGCTATACCCTTGTTATACAATGATGACAAGTGTTTTGGATTAATCTCAAGTACGCTGTCAAAACACGTAATTGATTTTTCCCACTGTTTTGTCTTGATTAACAACATACCTTTGTTATATTGTGCCAAAACATGCCTTGGATCTATTGCAATTAGTCTATCTAGTGATTCCACTGATTGCTTCTGTTGACATATTTTGTCAAAGAGTATTTTTTTGTTATACAATGCAGACACATGGTCTGGTTTTATTTTTAATACTGATTCATAGCATTCCACTGCCTCCTCAAACCTTGACAATGATTCTAGTGCTATGCCCTTATGGTATAATGCCTCAAAATGTTCTAAATTTATGCGCAATGTATTGTCAAAACACATGACTGCTTCTTCGTAATGTTTCTTTTCAAGAGTAATGATTGCCTTGTCATAATACGCTATGATATTTTTTGAATCTAGTGTAATTAATCGATCTAGCGATTTTATTGCCTCATCATGTTTTCCAAATCTTGCATCAAGTACACTTTTGTTATACAATGCAGACACATGGTCTGGTTTTATTTTTAATACTGATTCATAGCATTGTAATGCTTTTTCTGGTTGTATCAATAACCCGTATAATCTTCCTCTAATGTACTGTATCTTGAAATTGTTTGGAATGACTGATAGCATGAAATCTATCATCTCTAGCGCTTTTGAATATTCTCTAAAGTTGTAATAAAAATTTACAAGGCCAAAAAATATCTGGCTAAATTTTTGTTGTTTTTTTATTTCATTGAGTGATAATTTTTTAATAATCTGCTCATAAAGCTTTATTGTTGGAAGACATTTTTGTCTAGTTTCTATGGATATTTGTAACTGGCATAGCTCAAAGTCTGTAAAAAGCCCGGTTGCAAATAATTCATTTTCTATTATTTTAGTTACAACGCACAGTTGAATCTGTGTTTTTTCATTATCTTGATTCATCTGGTCACCTGAGATGAATGATCAATAAAATAACTCATCATTCACTAAGAAACTATATCAAAGTAGTTTAAAAATACGTGATTGTTTGGTTACCGTGAGCTTTCTATCTATAATCTTTGTATGTACCTATTCTTTAATCTGGCAACTTGACAGAGGTATTACCATGCTTTCAAAAAGCTTGCTTAATTCATCTGATTTTACCGTGCATATTACGTGTAAGAGGATGTTGTTTAAATCGGTCTGATTTATTCCTGTGTAGTTACCATCGTTGACTTTGTTCAAAGATCTGGTGAGATTTGCCAACTCATCGGGAGAAAATGAGACGCTTGCATTAAAGTCCCCTATTGTCTTATTGTCCAAAAATCCCTGTAGTTTGTCAAGAGTTAGGTCAAGTGTAGCATTATTTCCTAGGATCTTTGACAACTGTTCTGGACTCATGTTCAGATTTGTATCATTTCCCATCATTTCAGATAACTGTTCTGGGCTAATGTGTATTTTTGAATCCTGTGTTGTAGTATTATTGAGGTATTTTGATAATGCTGAATCATTTCCTAGGATCTTTGACAACTGTTCTGGACTCATGTTCAGATTTGAATCATTTCCTAGGATCTTTGACAACTGTTCTGGACTCATGTTCAGATTTGTACTATTACCAATCAAATTGGCAAGTTGTTTTGGTGTAATTCTTATTGTATTATCCGTCATGTTGGTATTGGTCGATAATTGATTTGTGCTATTCAATGGTATGTTCGTATTATGTTCTATCCCGGGAACATCAATTACTTCAAGATTGTTAGAAAATAAGCTTGAAACATAAAGTTTGTTTGTTATGGAGTTTATAGCTATATACTGTGCAGCAATACCTGAATTGAATTTGTTTATTACAGTATTTGTATTACCATCTATTTCAAAAATTTCTCCAGTTTGCTCGCTTGTTTGAAAAATCTTATTTGTCAATGGATTAGTAACTATTCCCCATGATCCTGCACTGGTAGGTACATCTGCTATTATGTGATCATCTGTTCCATTGATGACTGATACGGAACCTATTCCCCAATGGCTCACGTATATCATATTTGTCAAAGGGTTTACTGCAATACCCCACGGTCCACCGTTTGCAGGTATGGTATCAATTACACTATTACTTGTGCCATCGATGACTGAAATTGAATTTGAAAGACTATTTGCAACGTAAATGCGATTCGTAGTTGGGTTCACTACAATCCCCCATGGTCCGCTTTGCACTTGAATGTTTGAGACTAGACTATTTGTTGTTCCATCAATTACTGATACTGAATCTGAAAGTAAATTTGTAACATAGGCCATATTGGAGGAAGGGTTTATTGATATTCCCCATGGATTGTTTTGAACTGCTATGTTGGCAATAACCTTGTCTGTACTTCCATTTATGACTGAGACTTGACCACCTAATCTGTCTGTCACATAGATGTTATTTGTTGTAGGGTTTACATCTATACGTGCAGCACCAGTGTTTGCAAATATTGATCCATGATTAAGTGAAATATGATCTGTTATCTTGTTTGTAGCACCATCAATTAATGATACGACTCCAGTTACAGATCCTGTAACGTATATCTTGTTTGTAGTGGGATTGACTCCTATACCTCTGCTTCCCCAGCCCGTATCAATACTAGTCATTGCATATGTAATATGGGTTGAAAAAGTGCATATTCCTATGATGACTAATAAAAGCACATATCCTTGCCTATTCATCCTATTATTATCATGTTTTTCATGTTCATATAACAATCTGCAATCCTGTTCATAAAACAAGTTCCAATTTGGTCATACCGGGAGTTAAAAAAAGCAAGAACTGAGAACCGTGGCGTTTCTGTGGGAATGATAGGCCTGTCCTCAGATCTTGCATGTCTTATACATGGGTTTTAGATTAGCCTATGTTTGTTTAAAACAAACGAGCTATTACGGTAAATTAGATATATGTAAGATGTCCCTGTCTATCTATGCATATTCTGATAGCAGAGGATGAAAAAGATCTTATGGATCAATATCGTGACATGTTGGAAGAAAATGGTCACAAGGTAACTACTTCTGCAAATGGTGATGAGTGCATCAAGATTTATCGTATCGAGTCTGAAAACGGCAACAAATCTACTGACGTGTCTTCTCCGTTTGATGCCGTGATTTTAGATTATCAAATGCCATTAAAAAATGGACTTGAAACTGCAAAAGAAATTTTAGAAATAAATTCCCACCAGAGAATAATATTTGCATCAGGTTTTGTTCAAGAAACATTTTTTGAATCTCTCAAGAGTCTCAAACAAATAACAGAGATAATGAAAAAACCATTTCATCTCCAGGCGTTAATAGACACATTGGAGGACAAGGAGATTTATCAAAAATTAGAAAAACTAAACGTTGACATTGCAGCAATCAAAGAATTGAATCCATCACATGCTCAAATAAAAGCATATTTTGATGTTTTATGTCAATTGCAAAAAGGACGTACATTCTGAATCATACACTTAAACCTAAATCATACATTGAATAGTTTTTATTCGTTATTACAAAAGTCATCAGATGGTTTTACATTATTGTATAATTTCTGTAGTGCATCAATGTCACATGTTGATATGTATGAATGATCTACAGGGATTGAATCATGCATGAGATCTGATGCATTACTAGTATATGGTAATCCTAACGCATGCCCAAATTCATGTCTGACTATGGATTCTATTTGAGTATCTGTTAATTTATCTGCGTCATAAATTGTAATGAATGCTTTTAGTATCTGATTTCCATCTACAATGATTCTTGTAACACCCGAATATCCTTCACTGTCTTTGATTGTAGAAAGTGTTATCACTATCTGACCGTCTCCATTTGGAGACTGGATGATGCTAAATTTTTCTGGAATGTGGTGTTTTGTGTTAGATGTGGTTTGTATTGCACCTTGCCATCCCATGAAATATTTACTAGTTCCAGAGTCGGAATGATAGAGTTGTGAACTATCTTCAGTAATAGTCTCTGTTGATGTGATGGCATTTTTCACCGCTTGGATGTTTTGAGTACTGACTCCTGCATTGTTCTCTATATTCACAACCAACGGGGTTTCACCAATCATATTCCAATATTTGTAATCGTCCATAGTACTTCCCTGTAGATTTTCTGTCATGTATCGAGTCTTTATTGATGAATCAGTCTCAGATGGTTGTATTACATAATTTGTTGCTACAAAAAATAATAAAACTATCACAACGGGTAATATCAGAAGCTCTATCTTGAGTATGGTTTTTGCACTTAGCTTTTGGATTCTTTTTTTAACTAGAATAATTTCATGTGAGATGGTATTTTGTTTTTGAAGCAATTCACTAATTTCATGTTCTGGCTCAGAATCTACACTGTCTCTTCTTGATTTTAAATCGTCTTGAATCTCTAACAATTGGATATATTCTGTGGTTCTGCTGAGTTCATTTGTTAGATATACAAGCTTATTGCGGAGTTGTTTTATTGATTCTTCTTTAGTCTGCATTCTTTGTGTCATGTTTATTTTTCTCCTATGCTAGTGTTGCAATTAGATCCCATGGCGTTAACACGTTGTTCTTGGTCATGACAAATGCATTTTTCATGCCTAACATGATCTTACACATCTCAGGTACTGTGATATTGTCAGAAATTATGCGACCTGTCTTTAGATTCAGCGTGTTCACCTTGGAATCCAAAAAATCATTAATTCCATCAAGGTAACTCAACTCCGATATTTTTTCAAATATTGTCTGAGGTGTAACAAATAATGGTGTGTGTTCTAAAATTACAATGTCTGTGTTATTTCTCATCATCTCTCCTATGAGAAAACCTAAACTGTCGTCCTTTTGAAAAGTAACAACTTTTTTTGAAGGCATATCTGCGACTTTTATTCTGGTATCACAGAGTATTCCGACCTCCAGTAAGCGTCTAGCTGAGATTGTCGAAAACTCCCCGTCCGTTGTTTGAATAAGGGCAAAATCTCTGTGCATGTCATTCATTTTCTTTAGTAGATCGTCCATTCGCATTTTCGGAGATACTTTCTCTAAATTACTGTTCATGATGCTGTGAACTGTTTGTTCTACAAAGAAATCATGAGTTGGATTTGAATGCAAACCCTGTAAGACTTCTCTACTCCCAATCATGCCAACAGGAGTATCTGATTCCATTACTACCAGATTGTTGGTGTGAGTTGCAAGAAAACGTATGAGCATAGATGTTGCTACCCAGACTTTTTCCTTGCTTTCAATTGCGGCCATTGATGAATAGACTAACAAGTGTGGCAAGATCTCCTCAATTGTGCAATGGTTGAGATCTTTTCCCAAGGTTGTTGGAGAGAAAAGTATAGATTCTTTTTTATGCGTTTTTATTTTATTCAATATTTTATCTTGTAAACTTGATATGAGATTAACATCCATTTTTGTTGACTCCTATAGAAAAATATCTGTTTAATGTAACGTTGGAATTCATAGATTTAATTTAAAACTTTTAAATGATATTTTCTAGTATGTTCGCATTGAACAGACTTGTGTTTGATTTAATTATTGGAACA
>JANWLA010000055.1 GCA_025451075.1 Nitrosotalea sp.
ACGATCTCACCCATGCCAAGGGCGTATCCTACTAGGCTAGACGACCGGCCCATATTCAACCAGAATATTACATCTGATTTGCATTAACTTTTTTTGAGAGGTTATTAACGTTTAGTGTAAATCAAAATTTCAGGATACAAAATAACAACATAAGATATTTAACTATCTAAATCAAATTCCTCGCGTGGTCGTAGATAGTAAAGCAATAATTTCGTACATACAAATTCAGAAAGAAGATTTAGCAGTTTTCAGATTCAAGCCAAAAGAGGGAGGAGAAGTACCTCAATACAAGGCAGGACAGTTTCTCACATTGGGTGCACACGTACCAGCAGAAAATAAGATTATTCGAAGAGCATACTCAATTGCTTCAAATCCAGAGAATAGAAAATATATTGAATTATACATAAGATGGGTAAGAAAACCACTTCCAGGACGCCTTACTACAGTATTGTTTAGTGCAAAAGAAGGAGATGAGATAATTTGGTTAAAGCCTACTGGTCCTTTCACCATAGAAGAAAAGAAACCCGATGGAGAGCCAGACAATAGAAGAATAGTTTGTCTAGGAGGCGGCACAGGCCTTGCTCCATTTCTTAGCTATGCAAAACATCTTCATGCAATAGGAAGTAAAAGAGAAGTTGTAGTTTACCACGGAGCCAGTTATGTTGACGAATTGGGTTACAGAGAGGAATTAACCAATCTAGAAGAAGAAAGTCTAGACAAAGGAAAAGACAAATGGAATTTCAGATACAGAGCTACCATTAGTAGACCAGACGAGTGGTTTAACAGAACTTGGAATGGTCATAAAGGAAGAGTAGAAAGTTTCTTACAGTCAAAAGATGGAGAAATGTCTCCACTTGAAAAAATGGTTGGCGAAAAGATCACAAAAGACAACACTGTCTTTTTCATTTGTGGCTGGCAAGGAACCATAGATGGTTGTTTAGATGTTTTAACACCAAAAGGCTTTGTCACTGAACGAAACAAGAGAGCAGACAAGAGCTTTGAAATAAAGTATGAATCATACGGCTAGAAGAAATCTTCTTTGAAAGAATAATATTCTATTACTATAGGGAGTCTTATAGGGACGTAGGTTAGCTTGGTAGACTGCCAGCCTCGGGCGCTGGATGTCGTGGGTTCAAGTCCCATCGTCCCTATATTGGCGAAAGATTCATTGCGATTCCAAATAAATGATTGAAATATGCCACAAAAATACAGAAAGACAAGTGACAATCTCAATATATCTTGCACATTTGAATCCCGTCACCAAAGCTCATGTAGAAATTATCAATGAGCTAAAAAATGAAAATGAAGTAAGAGTTCTACCAGTCATATTCATGAAAAATGGAAAGGAGATTAACAGTAGAAGTTTTCCTTTCAGTTATGAGTTGAGAAGAAAAATGCTCAAGTCAGTATTTGGTGATAGTATCACAGTTGCGCCAAGTTATACGTTTTATGCGCCATTTTCAAAGTATATGCCTCCGATGTTATCACCTTATTCGTGGAAAATAAAAAAACAAATCCTTGATGGAATAAAAACAGATTATTTTACATATACTGGAGATAAAGCGGAGGGTTTTGTACTCAAATTATATGGACTCAATCCCAAAATAGGAAAAAGAAAAGAGACCTCTGCATCTTTTGTTAAACAAAAAATGTTTGATGCTGCAATGGGAGAAGATACCGATTGGGAGAACTATGTAGAACCCAAGATAGTACAAATAATACGCGAGAATTGGGATGTTGTCAAGAGTTTTGCAAATGCTGAGGATCTTACATACAGGGTACTAGGAATGAAATTTCCAAGCATAGGATTTTGGTAGAAATAGATTAATTATAGACGGATTTGGTTTTTTAATATGAAACCTTTTGTTCCAAAATTTGTTTGGTTTGACGGAAAATTAGTAAGAGATGAAGATGCAAAGGTCCCAGTTATGACCCATGCCATTCATTATGGAACTTCAGTTTTTGAGGGAATGCGAGGATATTGGAATTCCAAGAACTTGCATATTTTTAGACTACAGGATCATATCAAGAGGTTTAGAAATTCAGGTAAAGTATATTCAATTTCGTTGAGATTTACAGACAAAGAAATTGCCAATGCAATAATTCAGATTTGTAAGAAAAACAATGTTAAAGAATCATGTTACATAAGACCATTTTACTTTGTGGGTAAACATGGAATTAATCTTCATGTAACTGAAAATACTCCAACACATGCAGCCATAGTCATGTTTCCTTTTGGAGAACTGTTTAACAAAAATGGGATAAAAGTAGGTGTGTCTTCTTGGAGACGAATTAATGATATCTCTACGCCTCCACTTGCCAAAATGGGTGGAAATTATCTCAACTCCATACTAGCAACACAGGAATCAAAGAGAAATGGTTACGATGAGGCCATCTTATTAGATCACTTGGGAAACATAAGTGAGGCACCTGGTGAGAATATCTTTATTGTAAGAGACGGAAAATTACTAACACCTCCGCCTAGCTCATCAGCATTGGAAGGGATCACAAAAGATTCAGTTATTAAAATTGCAGAAGATCTTGGATATCACATAATAGAACGCGAAATTCCTAGAACAGAGATCTATTTTGCTGATGAAGTGTTTCTGACAGGAACTGCGGCAGAGATAACTCCAGTTATTTCAGTAGATTGCAAACAGGTCGGAGATGGTAAAACCGGAAAGATTACAGCAAATATTAGAAAGATCTATTCAGATATTACCATGGGTAAAAATAAGAAATACTCTAAATGGATAACACCGGTGTATTAAGATGAAAATAGTTCAGATTGGTACTGGAGGTTTCGGAAAGAACCATGCCAGAATTCTTTCACAACTTGGGGTTCTATCAGCCATATGTGACATGAATACTTCTCGGGCAGAAGAATTCAGCAAAAAATATTCTGTGAATCATTACTCTTCACTAGATTCACTGATGGATTCAGAAAAATTTGATGCGGCATTTGTTTGCACACCTACTTCGACTCACTTTGAATTAGCAAGAAAACTATTAGAACAAAAAAAGAATGTTTTTGTAGAAAAGCCAATGACTTACCTCTCACGCGAAGGTGAAGATCTTCTCGAGTTAGCCAAGAAAAATAAAGTAATTCTCACAAGTGGATACATAGAACGATTCAATCCTGCGGTTTCACTTGTAAAAGAATACGTCAAGACCAAGAAGTATGGAGAGCTAATTATGCTTGAATTTCACAGAGAAAATAGAATGCCAAATCACATAAAAGATGTTGGAATTATTTATGACACTTCAGTCCATGACATTGATACTGCCATGTGGTTATTTGATGATGTACCAGAAGTTGTATTTGCAAGGTCTGGAAAGATAAGACATGAGCATGAAGACTTTGCCACAATAATGCTGGGTTTCAAAGATAACAGAGTTGCTATCATATCATCAAACTGGATTACGCCAATTCGCGTTAGAAAATTTAATGCAGTATGCGGAGATGCAATAATTTCTTCTGACTTTATCACACAAGAAGTCAAGATTGAAACTAGTTTAGGCGCTGAGATACCTCGCAAAGAAATGGAGGAACCTTTACTTTTAGAGATAAAAAATTTCATATCTGCGATAGAAGGAAAAGAGAGTATAAGAGTAAAAGCAGAAGACGCAGTAAATACCACTAAAATTGCAGAAGCGGCACTTTTATCTAGCCATAAAGGGACTCCAATTTATCTGGATCTAAAATGAACAGAAAATTAATGGAAATTCTTGCTTGTCCAATAGACAAACACTTTCCACTTGAATTAGTAGAATTAACTACCAAGGGAGAAATCATTTCAGAAGGTACAATATTTTGTTCAAAGTGTTCACGATATTATCCAATCATAGAAGAGATTCCCATAATGTTGCCTGATGAACTAAGAGACAAGAAACAAGATATCGAATTTTTGAACAAGCACAAAAGTACTCTTCCTGAAAAGATTGTTACAAAAGGCGTTCCATGGCACTTGTGATAAGAAAATGGTAACAAATTTCATTTCAGAAAAAGCAAAGATTGGGAAAAATGTTAGGATATGGCATTTTGCATACGTAGGAGATGATACAGAAATTGGGGATAATGTCAAGATAGGCTCACTTGCACATGTTGACTACAATGTCAAGATAGGAGAAAACACCATGATAGAGGGGCTTGTTTACATACCGCCGCTTTCTAGAATTGGAAAAAATGTCTTCATAGGTCCTGCTGCATCTTTAACTAATGATCCATATCCAGCAAGCAAGAAGATGATTGGAGTTATCATAGAAGACGGAGTGGTCATAGGCTCCAGGGCAGTCATAAAGGCAGGAGTCAAGGTAGGAGAAAACAGTGTTGTAGCAATGGGGGCAGTTGTTACAAAAGATGTACCACCCAATTCAGTAGTAGTTGGAGTTCCAGCCAAAGTCAAATATTCAAGAGAAGAATATGACAAGAAAAAGAAAAATTGGGAAAATAGCTAGTGACTAATTTGTTTATGAAATATCCAGTTCTTTATTTTTGACATAATCAAGATCCAGATTATTACAAGTACCAACGCTATAGCAGCTTTAACGAGGGAATCTATCAGAGTATCTAGTTTTCCAAAACCCTGTATTGAAATGTGTGCTATTATTGGTACAATTAATGCACCCCCAGCAATGATTAACAACCACATGACAAATATGTAGAAAAAAATTGGAGTTCCTCTCATATCCTAATTTCCATCATAAAAGATGTTATTATTGCAAGTGCTGCAGAAAATAATGCCAGTCTAAATATTACAAACCCCACTTGTTTTTCAGTCAATGGTCCATTTGCGAGGATTAGGCGTACAAGAGTCACTGGAGCAGATTTGTCAGTACTTGCCATCAGCTTAAAATCTTCAGTATGAACTACCGGATTTGCCTTTATCTGTCTGTGTTCAATTATTCTTTTTACACTAGAAAGAAAGAGAAAGGAGTTTATCACTGCAGGAAGTAATGCAATTGCGGCAATAATTTCGACATGACCTACTATAGATAATGTGCCATACATTGCTCCAAGAGTTAATGCACCAGAATCTCCCGGAAATATTTTACTTGGAACTTTATGATATTTGTAAAATGCCAGCGATACAAATCCAAGAGGTAAACTTGCTAATGCAATATCATAATGGTGTACAATAACAAGACAGACTGTAAGGGCAAAACTGGCAATAGTCATGAATCCGCTTGCAACACCATTTAGGACATCAATAGAGTTTATTGTATTGCCCATTACTGGAATGATGAAGACTATCAATCCCAAATAGAGTTCTGGAATCTTAACTGATCCAAATAGTGGAAATGCAAGATGTGGGTTATATGCTCCAAGTAAAATAATAGGTAAGGCAGAAGCAGCAAGAGCTAAGGGTTTGAACCAGCCTCCAAGTACTTTTCTATCATCAGCAAAACCAACAAGAAAAGCAAGCGAAGTAGTTATCATAATTGCTAATATTTCAGTAGAGGGAAAAAAGACATACAGAATGAGTTCAGAAGCAAGAATTCCTGCAAGGATGGAAGGCCCACCAGGACGAGTGACCATCGTTGCAACCTCTTTGTTATAGTCTTTTACAACCATCTTTCTTTTTGCCAATGCCTTAATCAGACTTGGTGTAATTGCATAAACAGTAACAAACGCCACTGCTGAAATCAGTATTCCTATAATGGTTCTATCCAGCATCATCTTATCTTTTTCAGATGTGTCTTTATGTTTTCTGCAATAACTGGCCCTATCTTATCTATTTTTGCTAGTCTTTCAACAGAGATACCAGACAGATCCTCGATAGTTTTTATTCTGTTCTTGAAGAGTATTCTGGCCCTGACCCTTCCAATTCCCTTTATTTTTACCAGATCAACAAGTTCTTCTTTGATGCCATATATTATTCTGGATCGTAATGCATCAATCTCAGTCAAGACCTCATCTTTTTTTTCTAGCTTTGCAACCTCATAAAGCGCATGAATTAACCAATCTGCAGTCTCTACCATTCTATGCATGTCACCAGATTCTATACCAAAAGTATCAGAAAGAAATATTTCGCTTGATTCACTTATCCAAGAGTGTATTGCAAGAAGACTTCTATTACAATCGTATTCAGATATAGGTTCTATTAGCTGATCAGCATAATTTTCAATCAAAGTACCCACAAACTCATAATCTTTATTTCGTAACGAAAACTTTGGAAAGAAATCTTCTGAGATTGTGATTATATGTAATAGGCCAAGAGTGTGTCCCTTTGTTGAAATTCTTTCTAAAGACTTGCGAAATAGAACTGCTGTAAGAGGATCTACGTACAGCGTAGATGTTTTTTTACCAAATTCTGTAGCAATATACCTACTTCCTTTTTGTTTTACAAGATCTTCGGATTCTAAGTATCTTAGTGATATCTGAATATGAAATTTTATTGTAGTTTTTCTTTCTTGAGAACCTGAAAGCGTCTTTGAAAAGAATTCTACAATATCATCTCCTTTGATACCAGGATTTGTTGATACAAAGCTAAGAAGATGGATCCTTAATGCCTTGTCTCCAGTAAGTTTTGAAGATATTGGTTCTGGTATTCCATTAATGTAATAATCAAAAATTTCATCACTATTGGAGTTACCAACAATAATTGCTTCTCCGTATTTATCATATTGTGGCCTGCCTGCACGACCACACAGTTGTTTATACTCTAATATGCTAATTGGTTTGTTAGCGCCATACTTTGCATCATATCGACTCACATTAGCAATAACTACTCGTCTTGCTGGAAGATTTACTCCAGCAGCTAAGGTAGGAGTAGATGCCAAAATCTTTATTCTTTTGTTTCGGAATTCAGATTCAATTAGGTCTCTACAATTTGGATTAAGACCAGCATGATGAAACGCCACTCCATTTTTAATTAGACCTGCCAGAGTTTTAACAAGCTCAGTGTGTTCATTATCATCTAAAATTTTTTGTGAGATTTTTCCTAACATTTCCTTTTCTTCATTGTTCAGAGTCTTTGCCACAGCCTCTGATGCTTTTGTTGCAAGTGATACAGCACGAGTTCTTGTTTCTGCAAATAAAATTGCTTGACCTCCATTATTTAGCGAATCCAAACCCAAGTCAACTGGAGGTCCCCTGATACTTGTTTGAATTTCGAATTTTTTTCTGTCTTGCATAGTTACTATACCTTGATCATACACTCCTTCTGAAAGTGGGACTGGTCTCCATTCACTATGAACTAGTTTACATTCTAACCAATCGGCAATTTCATCAGCATTAGTAACTGTAGCACTTAGAGCAAGTATTTGTGGTCTTTGTGGCAACAACTTTAACTTTGTAAGCACAATTTCAAGAGTAGGTCCCCTATCATCGTCACCCAATAGGTGTACCTCATCAGCTATTACAAGGCTTATTTGATCTATCCATTCTGCGCCTTGTCTTATGATAGAATCCATTTTTTCATTGGTTAATACAAGAATGTCATTTTGACCCAAATTCTTGTCAGATACATCAAAATCACCGGTAGATATCTGAATTTTTATATTTTTACCAAGATCAACAGAATCAAGTTTTTTGAATTCATTGAATTTTTCAGATGCTAAAGCCTTTAGAGGACTAAGATAGACTATCTTACCTCTCTTTTCAGATAAGTGTTTTATTATTGCAAGAGTTGCAATTAACGTCTTGCCACTTGCAGTGGGGGCAGAAACCAATATACTCTTGCCTTCAAGCAATCCAGCTTTGACTGTCTTTTCCTGAGGTGGATATAGACTCACATATCCATTTTTTTGGAGAAATTCAATTGTTGAAGGAGGAATATCTAACTGTTCTATTTTCATACCCGGTTATAATGACCAGGTTTGGATTCATAAATAGCTGACTCTCTTTGTAATTTTTTAAGATATTTTCTTGCTTCATCTTCTGTAAATTTACCAGTCTTGACCAGTTCTTTGAC
>JANWLA010000056.1 GCA_025451075.1 Nitrosotalea sp.
GGGGTCCGACCCGGTCCCATACCGAACCCGGAAGTCAAACCCAATGTCGCTACTGTGTTACTAAGGTGCGAGAGCCCTTGGGAAGCAGTAGTGCTGGCGCCTTTTACTATTCTAAAGCAACAGAATTTGGAGCTGCATGCCAAGTCGTTTCTATGGGAGTATCTTTGCCAAAACCTCTCTTTTGTGCGTCATCTGGAAAGTTATCGATATACTCTGATAGAAGATCTCTGATGATTTTATCAATTCCAGAAACTGATGTTACATCTGTAAATAATGATTGTATCTCATTACATCCTACGACATAGCCGTTTGCGTTAGGTGTGATGGTAAAAGTGATTTTGTGTAGTTTTTGATTATCTGTCATGTGGTTGTATATACTAACAAAACCTAAAAAGATCGCGATCAGTCACTGTTACTATGAGCAATTGTAGCATATGTGGAGAAAAATTCTCTGATGACATTAGATTCCTAAATCATATGATGGACAAGCATGGGTTTAGAAATCCCAATGCTGGAACGCCTGATAGAAACAGCCGAGGATATTGATTTTTTAGAATTTTAGGGCTATTTTTTTGCTATTGGAAAATAGGCTCCTTGTTCTCATAAAAAATGCTCGGGGAGTTTTGCAATCTTGACTGCAACTGGAAGATAAATCATAGTTTAGATGCTCTCTTGACTTGCCAGTCAAAATATTGAAAAAAAGAGGTAAAATTGCCGCTCTTCCACCATATGCAGTCTTCTTTGTCACAAACCAGAACATTATGGTAGAGTCATAACTGTGATCAAAAATCTCAGATTTTATTTTCATCCCCATGTCAGAATAATGACCTACTACCAAGATCTTGTCTCTAGCAAAAGTATGCACAACATTTGCAAATTTAGAACATAGGTAGCATTTATCGTCATAAATCACAATAGGCAAAAGATCTCTAATATCCACAATTTGTCTACGTTGCTTTTGGATTAATATTTTGTGAAATAACTTTTTATTTACTCCAAATGCGATAAAAAACATGAATTTGAATTCTAGGGGAAATTCTGCAATTCAAATTTTGGAATGGGTATGGCCCTAAATTATTATCATATTTTTAAAAAAGTTAAAGAAGCAAGGAAACTTGTAATTAAAGGAATTACTATTGCTGGTTCTGGTCATCCTGGAGGTTCATTTTCAATGGCAGAAATTATGGGTTGCATGTATTTTAAATTCTTAAACTATGATCCAAAAAATCCTCTTTGGGAAAACAGAGACAGGCTTGTCTTGTCGAAAGGTCATGCTTCGCCTGGATTATTTTCTAATCTTGCAGTTGCTGGATTTTTTGACAAGTCTGAAATTGAGACTCTGAGAAAATTTGGAAGCAAACTGCAAGGCCATCCAGACTTCAAATGTCCTGGAGTAGAATTTTGTGGAGGCTCACTTGGCTTGGGACTATCATTTTCTACGGGAATGGCCCTTGCAGCAAGAATTGATGACAAAAATCACCACATCTACACGATAATTGGTGATGGTGAATCTGATGAAGGACAAGTTTGGGAGGCTGCAATGACTGCTTCAAAATATAAAGTTGATAATCTCACAGTTTTCTTGGACAGGAACTTCATTCAACAAGATGACTATACGGAAAAAGTGATGCCTCTTGATGAAGAGCTTGTCAGTGATGATATTTCTGAGATGTGGAAAAACGCTGCAAGGTGGAAAGTGGGAGATAAATGGAGATCCTTTGGATGGAATGTCTTGGAAATAGATGGTCACCGAATTGAGCAGATTTCAAAGGCAATAAGTTCTGCATTACAAACAAAAGGAACTCCGTCAATTATCGTATCTCGTACTATCAAAGGCAAATCTGTAGAGCATATGGAAGATAATCCAAAATGGCATGGTGTTGCACCAAACCCGCAAATATCACCAATAATTGATCTGGAACTAGATTGTCAATTTTTGATATCTCCATCTATCATTGCAGGAGATATGACAAATTTAGAAAATGAGGTTAAAAGAGCAGCTCTTGCAAGATCAGACTTTATTCACCTTGATGTGATGGACGGCATGTTTGTGCCAAATAAGACATTTGATCATGAAAAGATAAAACAACTCAGACCAATTACGCCAATTCCTTTTGATACTCATCTTATGATAAACGAGCCAATAAAACATGTGAAGAACTATGTTGATGCAGGTTCTGACATAATTACAGTACATGCTGAAGTTTGTGATGAATCAAGTTTTGGAGAAATTCATGATATTCTACGTTCAAATTCTGTAAGTGTAGGGCTTGCAATCAACCCTGATACTGAATTGCCTCTATGGTCTGAGAAATTTATCTCAGATTTGGATCAGTTAATAATTATGTCCGTAATTCCTGGAAAATCCGGCCAAAAATATATTGAATCAACACATGAAAAGACACAGAGAATTGCCAAATTCCTATCTGAGAAAAAATTTGAGGGTCTAGTTGAGGCAGATGGAGGTGTGGACTTGAGTAATGTGGAATCTTGTTTCTTGGATGGTGCTAGAGTATTTGTAGGCGGGAGTGCAATAATAGGGCAAAAAGATGTCAGAGTTACAATTGTTGAGTTTAGGAAGAGGTTAATGCATGCAAGAAGGAAACTCTTGATTCACAGGGCTCACAGCCTTGGGGGTACTGATCTTGTAAACAAATGGATAGATCTACATGAGGTAGGAAAAAAGAAGACTGAACTTTTACAGATATCTCAGGAGGCAGGTTTTGCATGATAGAATTTGCTGATATGAGAACTGTATATGGTGAGACTTTGATCAAATTAGGAGAGGAAAATCCTAACATCGTTGTAGTTGGCGCAGATACTACTGACTCGTTAAAGACAAAACCTTTTGGAAAAAAATTTCCAAATAGATTTTTCAATGTTGGTATTGCCGAAGCCAATTTGGTTACTATGGCAGCAGGTCTTGCAAATGAAGGTAAGATTCCATTTGCAAGTACTTATGCAGCATTTCTTCCTGGCAGATGTGTAGATCAAATACGTAACGCAATAGCCTATCCTTCACGAAATGGAAAGAATGGATTGAATGTGAAAATGGTTGTATCGCATGGCGGTCTTAGTGTAGGTCCTGATGGAGGTTCTCATCAACAACTTGAAGATATCGCAATAATGCGGGTCATTCCAAACGTCAAAGTATTTATTCCATCTGATACCGTGACAGTGGAAAAACTAACTCGACTTTTTGCACAAATCTATGGTCCATGCTACATGAGATTGGCTAGATCAAAAACACCTGTAATCCATTCAAAAGATCAAGAATTCAAAATGGGCAAAGGGATTGTATTGCGAGATGGTTCTGATTGTACAATTACTGCATGTGGGATAACTGTAGGTATTGCTCTTGAAGCTGCAGATTCTTTAAAACAAGAAGGAATCTCATGTAGGGTCATTGATATGTTCTCCATCAAACCTATTGATTCAGAACTTTTAGAAAAAGCGGCGCGTGAAACAGGTGGGATAGTCACTTGTGAAGAGCATAATGTAATGGCAGGATTTGGTTCAGCAGTTGCCGAGACCGTTTCTGAGACATATCCAGTTCCTATAACACGTATAGGAACAAAAGATCAATTTGGAGAATCTGCAAGAGATGGTGAGATTCCACTTTTACTTGAAAAACATGGTATTACATCAATTCATATATCTAATGCCGTTAAGGCTATTCGGAGTCAAACCAGATGAAGATATTTCTGGATACTGCTAATATTTCAGCAATAAAGATGTACAACGACATGGGTCTTGTAGATGGAATCACTACTAACCCATCTCTGATGGCAAAGGAGGGAGGAGATCCTCAAAAAGTCATGGAGGAAATTGTTCAAATTATCAAGGGTGATGTTAGTCTAGAAGTATTAAGCCTGGAAACTAGTGGAATGTTAGAGGAAGGCAGAAGACTTCGAAAATATGGTAACAACGTGGTTGTCAAATGTCCTCTGACACCGGAGGGTCTCAAGGCTTGTAAGATATTGACATCAGAAAATATTCCAGTAAATGTTACGCTTTGTTTTTCTGTAAATCAGGCAATATTAGCAGCAAAAGCTGGTGCAAAGTATGTGAGTCCATTTATTGGAAGACTTGATGATAATGGACAGGATGGAATGAACCTTATCAGAGAAATGCATCAAGTCTTTGAAAATTATAAATTTAGTACACAAATTCTTGTTGCAAGTGTGAGGCATCCAATGCATGTAGTCGAAGCTGCAAAAATTGGAGCAGATGTGGTAACATTACCGCCTGATGTATTGGGAAAAATGCTAAAACATCCTCTGACAGATGTTGGTCTGAAAAACTTTCTTGCAGACTGGGAAAAACTCAAAAAAGAAAATCCGAACATCAGGATTTAATTTTTAATGATATTTTACTAGTGTTTTCCTATCCACTGGTATCTGTATTCTTCATCAAATAATTCTGACTTTATATCATTGTTAGATGGTTTGGATTTTATCTTGGCTTCGAAAAACCCTAGACTGCCTTTGTATGGGATTGGAACTCTGAGAGCCTGCGGTTTTCTAAGCAAAAATCCATACCTGTGGTGTAAAAATTCCTCGGTGGCAAAATGTTTGTTATAGTCCTTCTTGAGATCCTCTACTGACTCGTATGATTTTACATCATGAATTTCGACTTTTCCTATGATAGCTCCTGTTCTAAGACTGGATTTGTCGATGTTCAGTCTCTTACATGCGTCATCTTTGATTTTGATTGGAGCATGAACCAGAAACTCGCCTCTGAATTTTGTATTCCACGTTCTCAATTCGATTGTTTTTTTACCATTAATTACTAAATCAGCGTAGGGTTGAGATACTGAGAGACACTTCATCTCTTCAACTAGTTCCAAGTACGTTCAGAACTCTTTTTGGGATGTCGCTCAATCTGCTTACCGCAAGAGTACGTTCATAACCTAATCTTCGAAGGTTGTTTGCAATTACTATTGCATCTCCAGTATCTGGACCAAATCCTATTGCAACCATCTTTACACCAATTGATTTGAAATCTCTCATTATTGTCCTAACTGCATCAGGGTCTGATGGCTCTCCATCTGTAAGTGTCAAAAATATGTCTGGTTTTTTTGACCGAAGTGATGGTAATAGCATGTTGTAAACTTCTGCTAACGGGGTACTTCCATTTGCCTTTATCCGTGCAAGCCTCTTGGCAGAAATATTATTCCATTTCAAATTTTCTGGTTTTACTAACCAACAAGTAACTTGTTTTTGTTCTGTGTTAAATGCATATACTGAAAATTTCACTTTCAAATATTCTAAAACTTCACATAATGCAAGAGTTGCTTTTTTGTATTGTATTTCTTGATTTGCTATACTAGATGAATGATCAAGAAGTATTACAATTTTTGTCTTGATTGCAATCTTTCTATCTGATAAGAAAGGCTTATGATCTTCCATGTATGCCTCTTCATCAAATTCATCCCCTGAAAAAACATGTTCTTCTTTCCAACCTGATTTCCACTCTTTGAATTTTGCTTTAAGGTGGTTTATCAGATCTGTATCAATAATTTTTGTTTCATCTATATTTGTTGCAGTGGGAATACTTATCCCTATCACTTCATTGTTTAGACCTTTGTTCTCTGTTCTTTTTGCTTCTTCAAGTAAAACTTTGAATTCTTCAAAGACCTCTTTACCTTCAGAGATTCTGTTTGGATCAAGTTCACCAAAGTCGCTTTCACGATATTTTGCAATCTTGTTTAGGGTCTTTACAAATTCTTGGTCTGAAAGTGCCATCCCTGAACTGATTTTGGGTATTGATATTGGTATAGTCAAAAGTGGGTCAATTTCTAGAATTTTGATTATTTCTGGTACCTTTTTTTCGAGCCAGTCTGTTTCATATTTTTTTTCAATGGATTCTTTGACTATTTCCAACGCTAACTTGCTTGCTTTTTGGACTTTTTCAAATGCACTAGGTGAGAGCTCTCCTTTGATGTCTCCTAGCAGAAAATATTGAGAAAAACCTTCTACAATCCTAGTATTTCCATATAGTATGTTCAACAATGGCCTGTATAGCCATGAAACACTATATCTGAAGATGATCTCACCGTCCATTCCTTGCCAAACAGTTCTTGCGATTGTCTCAATCCTTCTTGTCTCAAGAGTATTGAGGATAAAACCAAAGGCATGATCATTACTGAGAATTTTATTTGAATATCTAATTCGCATGGCTTCATACCACAAAGCTATTCTGAACTGTCTATATTTTTGAAAGTCTGATCCTTGATATCGTTCTAAAGGAAACATCAAGACCTTATTTTCTCGTAACTTAGTTTGTACTTCTTTTTGATCAGATATGCTAACGGTAACAGATACTTTCCCAGACCATCTTCTAACAAGAAATGTACCTATCTCAAGTAATGTGTCACTTCTGAGATGTAATGATTGCATTAATTACCAAACATGGATGTTATGATGTCATTTACTTTTTGGAATTCAACACTGCCCCACTGCGAGTATACATTAGCAAATACTATCTCTGCAGCTTGTCTTGTTTTCATGTCAGAATCAAGTATTTTTGCAAATGCTATTGTTTCACGTAAACTTGGAGAATAGTATAACTCTTCTACTGCAGCTGCCTGTCTCAGAATGTTTGCTAACTTTATTCCTTGCATGATCTCTTTTTCATGAGATCCTGATGAATACTGTTTAACTATCTGAAATTCAATGTCTTCTGGTGGGTAATCTAATCTGAGTCTTATTGGAAATCTGCTTAGCAATTGAGGCGGTAGCTCTTTTGTTCCTACATGTGATAGCGGATTAATTGTAGAAACAACAAACCATCCTTTTGACGCTTTTATCAGTTCTCCACCAGATTCTTTTAGAACAATCTGTCTTCTGTCATCTAGTGCCTCATCTAAGCGAAGAAGAACATCTGCCTCTGCAGAATTTATTTCATCAAGATAAAGCATGTTTCCTTCTTTCATGGATTTGACCAAAATCCCTTGTTCGAATCCTATTGCTCCGTTCTCTAGTGTCTTTGCACCTACTAGGTGACTTTCACGTGTTCTTAAACTGAAATTAATTGATTCAAGCTGAATTCCTCTCTTTGTAGCAAATTCTCTTACTAGTGTGGTCTTACCTGTTCCTTTTGGACCTATTATTAGCACAAACAAGTTAGCTGCATATGCCTTGTCTAGAACATCAAAGGAGTTATTCCAGTCTATGTATAACGATGATTCTGTAAGCACGATTGTTCAAAGTCTCATCCTTAATTTAAAAATGTCTTCTGTTTTCACACTTGTATAGAAGATCTAATGTTTGAGGAAGCATTGGATCCATGAATAGTCTAAAAATGGTTCAATACTGATAAAATTTGAGTTTGTAAACCTAGACTTCTATTTTTGCATATGATTCATCTAGGATATGATGCAAGGTTTTCTGCCAGGCATCAAAACCATCTGGATTTTTGGGAAAATTGTAATAATGTTCAGTTAATGTCTTGTTTTGCTGTGCAGTGAATCTTAGCCCATCTGCCAATTTTTTGTTAAGAGCTCCCCTGATCATCATTCCTAATTTTCCAACTGTTCCAAAGTCTGGATGCTCTCCTTTGCTGATTGCCTCTACGTCCAACTTTGACAAAAAGTGCTTCATTCCATAGTTTATCTGGTCGTTTGTAAGAGTCTGAAGTAGGCGTCTGAAAATTTCAAGACCTGCTGTCTTGTATCCGTAATCATTTATGAAATCAATATTGTACTGCCAAAGACCTGTCTCACTAACATCATTTGCTTCAATTGCATTTACTGCATTTTTACCTAGAATTGTAGCTGCAACTATTGCTGGACCGATTCCTCCCGCATCAAGTGGTTTTGGCATCCATGCAGAATCGCCAACCATCATGTATCCATTTGCAACCAAACAATCATTTTGTCTTCTAACGGATACTTGCCAGTTACCTGTTACATTATTGGAATCCATTTCATCATCTGATAATTTTGGATTCTTGATTGCTTTGTTTATCTTTACATAATCGTTAATCAGTTTGGTGACATCATCATGTGCCCCAAGTCTTTGATTTCTCTTTATCAGTTCTTTTTGTTGTACTCCTAGACCTATGTTGACTTTATTTTTGCCCTTTGGGAAAACCCATCCGTATCCTCCTGGAGCTATATCTTGATCAAGATGAATTATGCAATAATCTGGATCAAATTCTTTCTTATCGTCAATACCCTGTTCAAATTTCATAATGTGTCTTCCAGTTGATTCTAAATCATCACGATCTATCTTTCGTTCTATCTTTGTGCTTATAGTCAGACCGTTTCTTAACATCGAGGTAACTCCTGTAGCATCAACGACTATCTTTGCAGTTTTTTTGAATGGTTCATTTGTAACTAGATTTGTTCCTTCAACTCCGACAACTGTTCCATTATCGTATATCAAACCCCTTAATGCTGTAGAATACTGGATGTTAATTCCCGCCTTCTTTGCGTCACGAAGCTGGCGTTGAGGAAGTTGTTGTCTGTTTAACATGTAGCCGTCTCCATCAAAGGGAATTGAGGTTTCTTTATCTGGAGAAAATGCCATCACTCCTTTTACTGGATGTTCGATCTCAGGGTTGCCCCATGCAATCTTTATTCGTTCGGTCATGTAGTCTACAGTATTCTTTCCAACTGCATCTCCACAAACCCAACCATTGATTGTCTTCTTACCTATTGTAGGTTCAGGATTTCTATCTATTACTAGAATTGATAATCTTTGTTTAGAGTAATAAGATGCAGATTGGGCGGCAATCATTCCTGCAAGGCCTCCTCCAGCTACTATGATATCATAATCTGTTTTCACAGCGAAAAAACAGGATCTACTCTATTTAAAAGAACCGTATGAAAATAGATCAAAGGTATTTTGGGTCGGTTCGTCGCGGCTTCCTCACAGCAGATGCTCAGACTGGAGCGGCAAAAATATTACCTCATTCCCTTTTCTCTTGGGCTGATAAATATTATTAAATCATGCTAGGCTTTGCGGATTTTATTCAAACCGTAAGTAATTCTATGTATTTTTTTGAAATTTGGTCTTTTTTGTAGATTGGCATTTTTATCTTGATTTTTATTGCATTATTTTGTTGCAAGCTAATCTCTTTTCTTACAATCTCGTTTTTGCCTATTCTCAAAAAAAGTGAAGTATCTTCAAAATGTACATCCATATTTTCTATCAATTCGTCCATCTGTGTTTTTGATATTTTTGAGGCTAATTTTTTGATAAATTCTTCCGCACGTTTTTTTGTAAGGGTTATCTTGGCAAGCAATATTGTGTTTCCATAATGCCCGAGAGTTTTCTCTTTAGTAAACTCATCTTCTTTTATTTGAAATAAATCAAAGATGGGCTCGAAGATTTTTGTACTATCTTCTGTTGCATGCAAAATTACTTCGGCTACTACTTCTAACTGATGAGTCATTTGTATAATGTGTGAGTTAAGGACTAATATCTATTAGGCCTGTAACAGAGCAATCTCACCCTCTGCAGTTCTGATGAGCTTTGCCTTTTCAATTCCAACATGTCTTACGTGAACTATTTTTTTAACGGCAGCCATGATATCTGAGTTTATCTTTCCAAATACTGTAGCTTGGATAAATTGGTCTATTGTCATCTCTGGAATAGTTTTCAACATTACCTCTTGAGCTACTAGTCTGATTGCATGCTTTCTTGATGTGTTCAATTTCTTCTGGGTTAATGCAACTATCTTTATTCTAAAAATATATCCATCTTTGGTCTTTACATCTGCAATGAAACTAATTAGCGAGGAACCACGTCTTACGAGGCTTCTTAGGAATTCCTTTGCATATTCAAATCTCTTGAAAATTGTAGTTGCAATTTCTCCTTCTATCTTATGAATCTGGAAATATAGTTTGAACTGGTGCTGAGAAGGATCTCCTTTTAGTATATCGTGTAATGTGACTTCAATTACTCTGCCAATTGCATTCTCGTCATCAGTGACTGGAATGTAGGCAATTGGTTTTTTATCAAATGATGCAGGAAGCAGTACTGTAACCCACTTTTTTTCCCTCCACTTGTCTTTTACTCTTGCAGTCTTTTGACGAGCCAACTATGATGAACTTCTGAGGCCAAAATATAAGTTGTACGACATTTTAGATTAGGCTAGATCCAACATACTTTTGCAATACCTTTGGAACTGTAATATGCCCATCTTTGGTCTGAAAATTTTCAATTATTGCAACCATTGTTCTTGTAGTTGCTACTAGGGTGCTGTTCAAAGAATGAAGATATTGTGGTTGTTCATCTGTTCTGTCTCTGAATCTTATCTTCAGTCTTCTTGCTTGAAAATCAAGACAATTGGAGCAGGATACTATCTCTCTATAGTTTTTCTGCCCTGCCATCCAAGCTTCTAGATCGTAGGTTTTGGCAGAAACCTTGCCAAGATCTCCGCTTGACAATAACATGATTCTATATGGTATCTCAATTTTTTGATAAAATTCTTCTGCTATTGACAACATTCTTTCATGCTCTTGCCATGAATCTTCAGGTCTTGTAAACGCAAACTGTTCTACTTTTTCAAATTGGTGCACTCGAAATATTCCCTTCTGGTCTCTACCGTGAGCCCCTGCCTCTTTTCTAAAACATGTACTGATTCCAGCATATCTTAAGGGCAATTTTTTACCGTCGATTATTTCATCTGAATGCATTGATGCCACTGCATGCTCGCTTGTTCCTATGAGGTAAAGGTCTTCACCCTCAATCTTGTAGATTACGTCTTCAAAGTCTTGGGCAATTATGGCACCTTCCATGGCACCCTTGTTTATCAGAAATGGTGTTTGTATGGGAATGTAGTTTTTCTCGGTCAAAAAATCAAGTGCAAATTGTAATAGTGCTTGGTTTAATCTGACAAGTTGGTTTTTGAGATAATAAAATCTTGCTCCGGAAACTTTGGCTGCCCTTTCTAAATCTACAAGATCAAGATTTTGTGTCAAGTCAATGTGGTCCTTTATCTCAAAATCAAAAGCAGGTATGTTGCCCCATTTTTTTATCTCCTTGTTTGCAGTCTCATCTTTTCCAATGGGAACTGATTCGTGTACCATGTTGGGTAGTGTTAAAGAAAGTTTTGTGAAATTTTCTTCTGTTTTTATCTGGTCTTCTTCTAATTTCTGAAGATTTTCAGAAACTGCTTGCATTTGCTCTATGAGGCCTGAAGCATCCTCCTTTGCTTTCTTTTTCCTTGCAATTTCTAATGAGACTTCATTTCTTTTTTTCCTAAACTCATCAGTTTTTATAATTAATTCTCTTCTGTCCTTGTCTAGCGAAATCAGATCTTCAAGAGGAAATTTTACAGCTCTTGCTTCTAACATGTTCCTGATCTTGTCAGGATTATCTCGAAGAAGTTTTGGGTCAAGCATCAGGAGTCACTTTGAGTATAACTTGAGTCTGTTCAAGAACTTCATCAATAGTAGAAATCAATGTTCGTATATTTCCTTTACCCTCAAATGTGAAAATCAGAGATGTTTCATCTTTTTCAATTTTAAAAGAAAGATTTTCAGGAAAATCTACATTATCAGGCTCCAAAGATTTTCTAATGGATTCTGCCTTTTTCTCTGAAAGGTTATTCAGAAACACTTGAACTTTGCATTCTAGAGACATTTTGTTCCAGGTAATCTAGGAATTCATCTAATTTGTCTTTTGTAATTCTTGCTCCAGCTGCGGCAGCGTGGCCTCCGCCCACTCCAGAAACCCTTGCAGCACACTCTCGCATTAATAATCCCAAATTTACTTCAGATTTACATCCAGTAGATTTACGTGAAGAGAACTTTATTGTTCCTTCATCACCGTTTGTTCTAAGTATGATTATCTTTCCTGTATTTTTCTGTGATCCACCAAGAAGTGATGATACCGCACCTGTCATATTTTCAGGTACGAGACCTTCACCATTTACCATCAAGTAATGCCCATTGTCTGTTGTTCTCCATCTCTCGCTAGAAAGCGTATTCATGTATGTTCTCAAGAATGTCCTGTATTCTACCAGGATATTTTCGCCCTCTTGTAACATCTTGGTCCTGTCTCCCATACAGATTGCTATTCCTACTCCGGCCTTGCGAATTCTGCCACAAGAGTTTAGCATTGTTGAAAACTCTCTTGCATCTCGAAGAAAACTTCTCTTGTCCTCTCCAGATAATGTGTATGTATATCCTACGAGCTCATCTAGTATATCGCTTGCATTTTTAGTCGAAATGTACTTTGATATTGTCTGTAAAAGTGTTCTTTTTTCATCTTCTGTTAGTTCTGCAGGAACACGCCATCTACTACCATCCTTTAATTTTATTCCTGAGGAATTTAAAAGTGAAAGACATGCATCACGATTCCATGTCAAACCCTCGATGAAAGGCTGTGAGGTAAATGCGAGTGCATCTGGTAGTGGTCTTGTCTCTCTTCCAACAAGCAAAATATCCAAGTCAATTTCAACTTGATTATTTTTCTTTGCAGCGGATGCAATTTCCAAATTTATTCCTGTAAATGACTTTTTTTCTCCTTGATCCTGACGATCCCCTAGTGCTGCTACAACTGCAATCCATGCCAAATCTGTATTCTCTTTGTGGAGGGCTTTTGAAACAAGATATGCCATACCTCCTGCTGAAACATCTTTTCCACCATCTACGTCATACTTCCAAGCATTGATTACTTTTTGATTGTCAAACTCTTCTTGTGGTATCTGATGATGATCAACTACTATCCAATCATCATCTAATGCATCATCGATATCTTTTGCAAATCCTCCTCCAAGATCTGTGATTATATGAAACTGTCTTGAATCACTTTTCATTTTTTCAATAACATTCTTGCTAAATTCGTTGACAGTACGTACAGTACATTTTGCACCTGATCTAATCAAAGATTTTGTCACAATGCTGCCAGAAGTTATGCCGTCACAATCAAGATGAGTAATTACAGAAATATTCTTTCCTGTTTTGATACAATCAGAAACTCTGTCATGAAAATAAGATAATGCTTGGTCTAACTTTGCCATTACTCGAGTTGAGCAATGACTGCCTTATATTTCCAAGTTTTGGGTATTTTGCCAATCTTCTTGTAATATGATGACAATCTGTGAACTTTTGCCTCTAGGAGTTCAAGCGATCTGACATTTCTTTTATCAGATTTGTTTTCCTTCAAATGTTTTTGTAGGCCAAGTGCTTTGGTTACTAGATTATTCAGGTCTTCAGGCATTTCTGTTTTGACTCCTTTCTGCTCAAGAATCTCAGTGATTGATTTTTTTACAATTTGTCTTGTAATTGGTATTGCATACTGATCACGCAATTTTATTCCAATCTTGCTTGGGGGAAGACCCTCTTTTGCATACTTGACAATCAGTTCTTCGATCTCAGCTGGACTCTGTTTTACCCATGTAGGTGTACTGGGAGTGATCGGCCTTGTCGAATGTGACTTGCCATGTCTGTGTGAATGAAGTCGGCCCACGAACCGCTTGTTTTTTAAGGAAACATAAATGTTACTTGACTCTGTGCAAGTATTATTTGCATAAAAGTTAAATATATACGAATTCGAATCACAATTAGGTATTCATATGAAAACACCAATAATTGTCGGAACTGCACTGTTGGCTCTATTTGTAGTCTCTACATTTGCTCCATTTGCTGCAGCTCAGTATACACCAGGTGGTGGTCTTGGGCTAGAACAGGAATTGGCACTAGCAAGAGCTAAAGTACAGGCAGTACAAAATAATCCGCACGCAGGTTCAGGTACTCCATATCTTGATGCAAGCGGTGTAGTCGGTGCATCGGTCATCTCAGGTGGAATATTCGGTGGAATCTTCATTGCTTTCGTCGTAAGAGCAAAGCAAGCGGAAAAAGCAAAGAGAGCATAGTTCTTCTCTTTTTCTTATTTTATTAATCTCCAGTTAGATCTCTATTTTTAATCTTAACCGGGTCTCTTACAGAAATGTATATATCGCACCTAAATTGTTTGGAATTATGATGAGCACGATATTCACTATGCTCGTAGGTATACTGTCAAACTTTGCAGGTCAAATAGGTCCAAACTATGACCCGCTATTCTATGATGTGATGGTCTACATATTCGCAACCATCATGTTCTCAGTATTCCTTCTCGGAGTAATTGCATTCTGGCTCAGAGTGCACGGTCTTGGTGGCGACACAAGAGAAAGATGGGTCGCAGAACTCAACAAGCACTTTGAAAGAGAAGGCATTGGTCTGATACCAGA
>JANWLA010000057.1 GCA_025451075.1 Nitrosotalea sp.
ATTAGCTTTTAGGATGTTGAATTAGCTTTTAGGATGTTGAATTAGCTTTTAGGATGTTGAATTAGCTTTTAGGATGTTGAATTAGCTTTTAGGATGTTGAATTAGCTTTTAGGATGTTGAATTAATATTTTCTTGAGGAATTTGTACATCAAGTTCTGATGTGTTCGTATCTTTTTTTAACTCTCTGATAAAATTTAAACTATTCTTAAAAGATTCGGGATCTTTTGCATCTATGTTTATTCTGATATTGATGATGAAACCGTTATTCATAGCAATAATTTCTGATTGTGTTTTTTTTCTTAAATCATCAGTAACCTGTATTGGTTTAACTATGTGTTTGTTAGTACTTTTAGGTGATAGTTTTTGTTCCGATTTAGGTTTTTCAAATATATCTTCAGATAAATTAATTTCAGCAATCCTACATAATTGTGTAAATACATTAACTGCTCTTTCTGCCTTATCTTTCCCAAGAGCATATTCTCGCATAAACACACTTGCTAGATTTGTTTTTGTTGTATTTGTTAGATCAATATCTTTTATGGATTTTGAATATTTTTGCTTTATAATTTCGGTTAAATTTGTTTTGAATTCATTTGTACTGTAATATCTTAATTTCTCATAATTTTCTAACAGATTTCCTTCTTTATCACATATTTCAAGAAATTTAGCTATTCTCATTACACTAGATTCATGAGCATTGCCTACTACATTACCAATAATAAATGACATTTCCAATTTTTGCAAAGTTGTCTTCTCCAATGCCGTAAAAAACTTGGTAAGCCAATCCTGTTGACAGGTAGTTGGAACATGAGCCTGAGTTCTATCCACCGTATTATCTGGATTCTTTACAAATGTAACTTCATTTTTTGATGGATGTAATGATTCATCCACAATTTTTGTTTCTACAAGCATCTCAATAACATCATAGATTCCTTTCGCATAATTTCTATCAGTGTTTCTGGCTTGATTAGGGACATTTTTGATTTCAGCAAAGAATTTAATTTGTTCAAATAGGCGATCAAAATTTAAACTATTTAGTTGTTTTTGAGCATCGCAGAAATCAACAATGGTTTTCAACCTTGATTTTAATAATTTTGTAAGTATTTCATTTTCTCTTACAGGATTTTGATCTATCAGTGATTGCCCAAACTCTATACCATCTTCTGTCAAAATTATTTGAGAACCTTTTGAATCTGGTGTTATGATATTAAGAGTCCTAAGAAATTTCATATTAGAAGAGAGTATGGTGGGTGCAATTGCACAAATGTTTGAAATCTTCTCTGTTGTTAATGATTCTCCTTTCAAACTCTGTTGAGCCATGATTTTTATGATGAATTTCCATTTAGTTAGGTCTAACCAATACGGTACCGCCATTTCAATTAACTCTCCATTTACAGACATCGAGGATTTTGATCAAATATTCACGCTATAAAACATTTGTGGCGAAATTAATTTAAAATCACAGAAAAAACGTAAAACTAGTTAGGAATTATGTAGAAAATATCTTATTGAGGGTTATCTCGACCATTAATCTATGACTAATGGATTCATACTGACTGATGTATCAAGCGAATCCATCATGAATATGGCAAAAGTTGTTAGTAATGCACCAATATCGATGGAATTTGGAGATATAGTAACTGCATTAGAGAACAAATGGAAAGAAAATTATCTTAAACAGGTAATAACTTCGTGTGTACAACTGAGTATTTTACAAAAGGATGGAAACGGATATGTTGTAAATTCTAAACAGCGTGATGCAATACGACGTGCAAATAAAGACGAACTAATTGCTTTTTTCAGAGTGGCACTTCAAAATTATCCTCCATTCCTTATGTATGCTGATCTACTCAGTAATGGCTATTCCTCAGAAGATTCTGCCAGTATGACCAGAGGAATAATGAAGATAGGTACATCTTTAACGGTGGTTGAAAAAGCACTCAGGCTTTGGGGAACTGATACAAAATTAATTGTGAATGAAGATGGTAAACTTCGTATTCCCGAAGGTGAGAAAGGTTTACCATCTAATTATGTGAAAGATCTACTAAAGGCATTGGATAGTGAACTGCATGCTAAGATGTTTCTAATAGAGACATTAAATCCTGAGGTCTATAATTATCTCACTTCATTAGAGATGGACATATCAGAACTTGCTAAGGCTCTCATTGAGTATGAACAAGACCCTAAACAGTCTTTGAACAGAGCGTCGCAGTTTTTTGAGATTTTTTTGGCTAAATTTGGCATTGAAATTACTACCAGCCTTCAAGGTAAGAACGGAGTGAATGAAATGGTTAAAGCTTTATCTGATAACGGAAAAATTCTAACTAATCAGAAGAATCTTGGAAATGGATTGGGTGGTTGTAGGAATATTTCAGCTCACGGTGTAGACAAAGAAACTCAAAAAGAATGGAATGTTAGTCCACAAGCTTCTCTATCGGCAATGTTACTAATTCCTGCCGTAATACGAAGTTACTACTTTTATGTTAAAAAACAACAACAAGAATTTTGAGACATTAAACTTGATCAACCGTAACTTTACACCCGTTTTCTAGTGCCAGAAAACCAACCGTTTCTTTACAACTTGCTTGAGGTCAACATTTCAACCTCTAATTATCCAGTGTATGTGCTAAGGTTCTGTCCAATCTAAGGTGGAAAAATTGACTGTCAAAAGTCGGTTGATGGGTTAAGTTGTACCAATGTATTTTACATGTTGGAAAAAGTAAAGACTACCTAACGGATAGTTAAATCCAAACCCCAAGGGAATATTTCGTATGCTCTCTTGATGTACCATTCTATATCCTTCCCTTGTTAGTTTATCTACCAATTCCAAGAACTCTTCATTTCCTCCTAGCTTACGCAATACTATAGCAACTGCATCTGTTTTCATAAAGATCATGTCTTTATGTTGAAAAATCTTCTTTAGAAATTGACCTTCGCTTTTCATATTGCTTCCCTGATAACTAGCTAGTTCCTTCGCAATACTGGCAGTTTCCTCAGTAGCATCCTTGATGTCAGTTATCTTGTCTACTACGGAATTCTTAGCGTCTGTGACTTTATGAAGTCCATCCCCTACTTTTTTCTTCAAACCTTCTAATAAACTGGAATCGTGATCTTCGTCCAATAGAACTAGTTATTATCATTAACTTAAAAATCAGATCACTTACTAGCATTCTGAATCAAAGTAATCCACTTGTTATCGCCTTCAATAGTAATACCACAAGCTTCACTCGGGGTTTTACCGTCTAATCCCTCATGAGGTAAGATAGTTATAATAAATTTCATAACCTTTCAAAATTGGAGAGTATCTTTCTTCTTTAATCCATGCATTGTCTTTTCACGATCTCGAAATTCTCCGTTTAATCTCTTCATTTTATTGTTATTGTGGTTACCCGTAGGTTGGTAGAAATTTATGAACGACGAGTTTTTTTCTTTTTTCTGTTTTTACTAGATTGATAGGCAAAGAAGCCAAGCATTATGCCAATAATAATAGTGGCTACAACTATCCCCATTAAAATTGATGGGCTGACATGAGAAACATCCATAGAAATCAGGTATTGAAACCAAGTTTAATTAAGATTCTAATCAGTTCTGTATAATCTACATCTGCTTTTTTATAATTTACGACAGAGTTTAGAACTATAATAAGTCATCAATAACTCTCATGATTATTTACTATCATCATTTGAATAATAAATATTAAAATCGATCAATGTTGCTGATCAAACCTTGATGATGAATACTTCTACAAGACTGAATTATACAAACGGTAATCAATAATTATCTAACTATTGATAATTTTGTTAAACAATAGATAAAAAATTCCAACCTGTCAAGTATCTAGTAACTTTGATCCTGCAAGAAGGACACCATTCATACCTCAAGCTTTTATCATTACATGCAGGATTAAGACAAGTAGACTCTCTTTTACAAAGAGGGCAGATATGATTTTCCATCTGTTCTCCCTGTTAGCGTTTTGTATTAATGTCATCCACTCGTGATCATGGCTTTAGGTTTAGCCGGTGTTACTTACCTATTTTTTATTGTCAGATACAACTCGTGAATGATTCGGTAAGGCAACTCATTACGTGGATCAAGTAATTTACGTTTAATTCCAAACACTTCAATGACTTGCCACATCTCATCCAAGGATATCTCTCCGATTTGCATATTTGATTTTATTTCAAACGATAGATACGTACGTGTATGTATTACAAACCTACACACACGGTTCTGTTTATGCTTCACTAATCAATTCAATGAACGCCTCAATCTTGTGGTCTTCTTCAAGGCCTGTTAGTTCATTTTTGATCTTCTCTACTGGGGCTAGATATTTACCATCAAATACTTTTTTTAATGCAAAGTTTAGAACATCAGGTTTTCTATAGCAATCTGAAAATGTCATATGGTGAGTTCCAAGTATTTCAGCGATTTTACTATGGTTACTAACACCAAATTCCATTAGAACTTTTTCTATAATGACGCCAACAGCATTTCCGATTAATTTTTCACTATCGCCCATTTCTCTAGTCATTGTACGGGATATCATGTCATTAAAAAGAATTGTGTCATCCAAGTATCTTGCCACCTTTGATTTTACACTCACAATTCCAGTAACATAGTTAATCGAGTCTTTTATATGACAAACCCCAATTATTGGTGGAACCGTGGATGTGTCTTTCTAGTGTACGATCACACCATCACTATGACACAAGTCCCTAATATCCACGGTTTCAATTTTATTTTACCACAGAGAATCGATCAGGTTTTTCACACCAGAGCGCATTTGCCAGTTCAAAATGAACGAACACATTCTTTTGAACATAGACATGATAGTAAATATTGCAGATTCTATACTGGCGGATTGTTCTTTGGGCTAAACACCCAAAGTGCAACCGCTAGAATCTGATTATTTTTTTATTTTATTTATCAATGACTTTACCAAATGTCCTTTGAACAGAAAATCAGAAATTTTGTAAGCAAATACGGCAAGACCAATAAACAATCCCCCTGTAGGAAGGACTAGCAGAGTATTTCCCAAAATCATTGCAGATTTGACCGAGGCATAGCCTGAAAACATTATGAAACAAAGCAGAGCAAACCCCAATACTTCAAGGACAACCGTTCTATTAGACAGCACAGTAGGTCTTAAAGTCAAGATACAGTTGTGCCAGTTTCCAGATTAAAGCGCCAGGGTAGATAATTTTTGACAGATGGTCAGGATCATATGAGTTTTAAAATCAATCAACTACAAAATTATATCATAACATTTGACAGATAACTTTTAAAATTTACTTTCTCTTTCGTTGGCCTGGTTTGTTTTGCCCTGGGACTCTTTTTAGGATGAATCTTTTTCTAAAATTGTCTTTGTTTCGTGTAATGGATATAGTTCCATGTCTTTCACGTGATGGAACCTTTGGAGTTTGTCCTCTTACTTTTCCTGCTTTAGTAAGCGATCCGTGAGTTGGCACGAATAAACTCTCTTTTAATTCAATTTATGTATTTGGTTTAGTAAATAATTTACCAATATTTTGCCTTGATTGTTTCAATTACTCGTTCATGTTCTGGACCCTTTCTTCTTGCATATTTTTCCATTGCAGTTAGTGGAACACCACCCAATGTCCTTGCAAGACCTGTGAATGCCTTTTTCTTCAAGGTATTGTTGCTTCCTGTCTTGTCCATGAATTTCTGGATGCCATACTTGAAGTTGTGCTGCCATGTCTTGTACATGACACCAAGTTGTGGTGCAGTCAATTCATTTCCAATATCAAAGAATTCGGATTTTTCAAGCAATCCAATTGGGACAAATGTTAGCGGTGTTACTGTAAACTGGGATTCGGGTTGTTCTAGTTCTAACTCATTTATGAGTCGAATTGTATCCCATCCATCTTCCTCTGTTTCTGCATTGTCAAGACCCATGATTAATGTAAATGCCGGAATCCAGTGATTCTCGTTTAGCGTCTTTACTCCTTCTTTTACTACCCAGTGCCATTCTTCTGGCTTGTATGGAGCAAGTTTTCTGTCCGCATATTTTCCAATCAATCTGAGGCTTCCTGTCTCAAATCCACATTGGACTCCAGTCTTGTTGTTAGGACCGGACTTGATTATCTTTGAGAGATTTGGCAATAGTTTTTCGTCAGCAATTGCACCAGCCAGGGTACCGTGAGTTGGGTTTGTATGCTCTATTCCACAGGACATGACTGCCTTGAAGAGCTCCTCTAATGCATCTCTGTTTGGAGCCATGTTCTTTGTCTTTCTTGGGTCAAGGCCGTAAACGAAGATGTCATCACTATGGAGCCATGCGTTTCGTTGTCCTCCTTTCTTTATGTTAACCTCAATCTCTTGTTTTACTTTTTCAGGAGAATAGTATCTTAACGGTCGTAGTGTAACATCACAAAACTTGCAACCTCTTCCACAGCCTCGCATGACCTCTACCATACCGTGCATGCTTGGCTCTACGATGTTTGGTATATCATCAACACTTGGCTCATCCCAATAGTGGATGAATCTTCCATGGAATTTGCCTTCATCTTTTCCAAATTCTTTTACTTCAACTTTGAAATCACTCTTGACAAATGGATTCATGTTTTCAAACTCTCCAGCAATTAGTTTGTTGAAAAATTCTCCAGCATGCCCATCAATTTCTGGTGCGATGCCACCAAGTTCTCCTTCCAAGACTGCATACAATCCATATTCTTGGATCTTCTTTGGATCATAGTTATACTGCCAAGTTCCAGAAGCTCCTGCAATGACTTTGGCATGGCTTCCGTTCTTCTTTTTTGCAGCGTTTATTTTCATGTGTAAATCGCGATTGTAAAATTCATCATATGATGTCTGTTTTCTACCATAAGTAAATGTCATAGTTACAGGACCCATTCCAAGAGGATCCATTTCATAAGTTCCAACCACTTCGGTTTCAGGACCAATGAACTTGTCCACATGATCAGGATGAGCTACTACAACTTCGTTTCTTTTGTATCCATCTCGTAGAAGAGCTGCCTCTACTTTTCTTAATCCATATGGAGCATAGTTTGCAACACCGTTCTTGTGACCTATTGGATTACAGATAAAGTCAAAGAGAATTTTTGGAGTTACTTGGTCTTTTAGGATGTAATACCAGAAACTGTTTTTTGGTCTATGTGGATCCACTGCAGGTGCACAACCAAAGAAGGTTGCAAGCGATATCCCACGATAAGGGGACATCAAAGTACGATCTGCAGTTAGTACGATCTTGGCCAATTTTCAATTTGGGTGGATTTTTATAGCATTTTAAGTTTTCCGGAATTTCCAGAATTAATAATTATCAAGCATGCCTGATTTGTTTCGATGAGTGTGTCCAAACTCTTTGTTTACAAGAAGAGTAGGACCATCAAAGACAGTACCATCCTTGCATGCCATCACGTCACCAAAGCAACAGCTTCCACAGATTCCAATCCCACACTTCATCATCCGTTCAATGCTTGCTTCAACATGGGTCCTGTTCTCAGATGCAATTTGCACAACTTTGTGCATCATTTTTTCAGGGCCGCAAGTATAGACTGCATCAAATTTATTTTCGCGAAATAGTTTTGTCATGACATCTGTAACAAGACCTTTTTCACCATAGCTTCCATCTTCTGTTGCAACAATCACTTTGTGGTTTGTACCTTCAAGTAGCTTGTTTGCAAGGGTTTCAAAAAAGACCTCGGATTTTGTCTTTGCCCCCATAATGATGGTAACATTATCACTTTTCTTAAGAAATGTCACCAGTCGTACCAATGGAACAAGCCCTGTTCCTCCTCCCACTAGAAGTAGACTACCTTGCTTGATTGTAAACGAATTTCCATAAGGTCCACGAATACCTATTTGGTCTCCAACTTTTTTGGAAAAAAGTTCAGTGGTGGCAAGTCCATGTTTTCTTACTGTAAATGCAGCTTTTCCATTTTCTTGGGATATCATTACACTCATTGGTATTTCATTTGTGCCAGGTATCCACACCATCGCAAATTGTCCTGGAAGAACCTTGGATAATATCTCATCAGAGAAGAACAGTGTACGAACCGTAGGAGTCTCATCGACCACTTTTTCTATTATTACAATTTTTGGAGTGTCAAAACTTTTTTGCAATTCCAACCATCTCACTTATTTTTTTATAATTCTTTTTTTCCATATACTTTGATATTCCATTGTTTATCTCAGAGAAGACTCCGGTCCATTTTTCCCCAACAGCACTGCCAATCTGCACAGCACTTGCGCCAGCAAGGATGAACTCTATCGCATCTTCCCAGAGTGAGATTCCGCCGCATCCAATAATTGGAATGTGAAACTTTGAAGAAATTTCATAAACACATCTTACCGCAACAGGTTTTATTGGAGGTCCAGACAACCCACCAATCTTGTGACTCAAAATGGGCCTTGCAGTTTCAACATCAATTGCCATGGCGCGTAGTGTATTTATTGCAGTTATACCATCAATGCCGCTTTCACATGCAGTCCTCACAGTTTCCAGATAGTCAGAGGAACCAAGACCAACTTTTGCAAGCACTGGAACCTTTGATTCTTTTTTTACGGATTTTATTATAGTGTGGACAAGTTGCGGATCATCGCCTACTTCTAGTCCAACTTTTTCTACATGAGGACAGGATAGATTAAGTTCGTATCCAAGAATCTTTACATTTTCAAATTGTTTTATCATAAATGTAAAGTCTTCAGGGATAGAGCCAACAAGACTAACGATTATTGGAATGGTTTGGTTTTGTGACAGCATTTTTGCAAAATACGGAGCTCCAGGATTTGAGAGTCCAACCGCATTTAGATATCCATTTTTTAGCCCAATTATAGTAGGGTTTGGATATCCATCCCATGGTTCCTTGCTAAGTGATTTTGTAACAAGCGCACCCGCTCCTTCTTTATATAGACGACCAAAAACATCAAGCGATATTCCAAGAATACCAGACGCAAGCATTGTGGGTCTCTCAAGTGCTATTGGGCCCACATTAGTTGAAATGTCAGGACTCACTTCTAATAATAAAAAATAGTTGTCTTATAACGTTTGATGCAGTTCTGGATCTATAATGTTACATTTTTTAGTAAGCCATGGAAATGCACTCTATGCATTCTGTCATTTTAACAGAGTTAGGTATTGCAGTTTTTGACGATAACAAATGTGTAAAATCATTTCCATTTTCAAACCCAGCAATACAGTATGTAGAGGTAAAAAAAGAACAAGCCAGCCTCAATGAACTAGAACATTTTCTTTCCAATTTGGGAAGCGTTGTTGTTGTAAATGATTCATCCTTGTTGAAACTCTTTAGGAAAAGATCTATAGAGTCAGACCTTATGGAAGAAAAAAATATTGAGACAATACAATCTTCAAAGTTGCGTGTCCTTGTGGATTCTGGCTTTGCCACAAACGAAGGAGATGCCAGAGGAAAATTGCGAGACTTTGCACTCAGTCTTTCATCATCTAGAGTAACAGAGATTTCTGAGAGTCCTGATTTGCACATAATTCAGGCAATTAACACACTAGATGAAACTGACAAGATGATCAACTTGCTAAGTTCCAGAGTCAGAGAATGGTACGGATTACATTTTCCAGAGCTTGATAATCTAATTGATACAATTAACGGGTATTCAAAAATTGTAATGGCTGGAAGAAGAGATGGATTCACCCAGAACACATACCTTGATGCAGGTTTTCCAGAGGAGAAGGCAGAGATGTTGTCATTGTTACAAAAAAAGAGTAGAGGCGGTCAGATTTCAGACGAAAATCTTGTCATAGTTCAAAGCATTGCAAAACAAATTTTGGAACTTTTTGAGCTAAGACAATCATTGGAAAAACACATTGAATCACAGATGCAGACAATTGCACCAAACATTTCGGTTATACTCGGCTCTGCAGTAGGAGCAAGAATTCTTGCCAAGGCAGGAAGTCTAAAAAGACTTGCATCAATGCCTGCCAGTACAATTCAAGTTCTTGGTGCTGAAAAGGCATTGTTTAGAGCACTCAAGACTGGTGCACAACCACCAAAACACGGTTTACTATTTCAACATCAACTAGTTCATGCCGCCCCACGATGGCAGAGAGGTAAAATTGCAAGAGCAATAGCTGCAAAAGCTGCAATTGGCGCAAGAGTAGATGTCTTTGGAGCGGGAAGAAATGACACATTGCTTGAGAAACTCAACATACGAGTTACCGAGATAGGAGTAAAATACAAGGACCAGCCTGAGAGACCAGCTTTCCAGCCACCACGCAGAAATGATGAACAAAGAGACAGAAGGTTTGGAGGAGGTGGAGATAGAAGATATGGTGGTGGCGGAGGAAGAGGAGGTAGTGGAGAGAAGAGAAACGACTGGCAAAAGAGCAAGAGAAAAAAGTTTGGAAAACGAAGAAGATAATATTTTTTGGGTAAAAATTGAAGGGGAAAAGAGACTTGCAACCATAAATCTTGTACCCGGAAATCAAGTCTACAGAGAAAAACTAGTCAAGATAGATGATGAGGAATTTAGGGCATGGGATCCCTACCGCAGCAAACTTGGAGCTGCAATAATGAACGGTCTTGAATTCTTGCCAATCATTAGAAAATCTAAAGTTCTTTATCTTGGAGTATCCACCGGTACAACTGCAAGCCATGTATCAGATATAGTAGGTCCCAACGGAATTGTTTTTGCAGTAGAGCATTCAAGTAGAGTTGCAAGAGACTTTTTGGAAAGAGTAGCTTCGTTTAGATCAAACATAGTTCCAATATTACAGGATGCCCGAAGCCCCAAGGAATATTTTTCAGTATATGGTCCTGTGGATGTTGTCTACGTAGACATTGCCCAGCCAGACCAAACAGAGATTGCCATATTAAATTGCAAGACATATTTGAAAAAAGATGGATACATCATGCTGGTAATAAAAACAAGAAGTATTGATGTCACAAGAGAGCCATCACAGGTAATGCGCTCAGAGGCCAAGAAACTATCTGTCAACTTTGAGATAGTCCAAGAGATAAACCTGGAACCATACGAGGGTGACCATGGTATGATCATAGCAAGATACCTAGGATGAGATATTTAGTAAAATTTTCACTGGTTTCCAGCTTTTTCTGACAAATACAGGTACGCTCCCATTTTGGGATATCCAGCCTTTGATAAATCCCATAGTTTTAGAGTCAGACGGATACCCGCTTCCCAGATCATGGTTCTTTCGTAGTTTTTCTATTTCTCTATCCCTGCTTACTTTGGCAATAATCGAGGCAGCAGAGACCACAGGATATTTTCTATCGGCATGATGGCTTGAGATTATTTTTCCAGTCTTGGCAATATTTGAGATATACAGACCAAATCGTTTTGGGTTTACATCACACGAGTCCACATATGAAGAGCCAGCTTCCAGTTTTTTTATCACTTTGGCCATATAGTTTGCCTCAAGTTGGTTTAGCAGGTTTTTGCTGACGCTCTTGTCTATTATTCGTGGAGAAATCTTTGCTACATAATATCCATCTACAATTGACAAAATTTGTTTATACAATTTTTCTCTTGATTGAGGGCTGAGTTGTTTTGAATCTTTTACACCAATCTTGACAAGTTGTTTTATCTTACTTTTTTCAATAGAAATTCCAGCTATAACAAGTGGACCTAGGACTGAACCCCTACCTGCGTCATCAACTCCGCAGACTAGCATTTGAGTTGTTCTTGCGTTAGATGTATTAAATCATTTTAGACAAGAAAATCCATTGGAGTCGGAACTTGCAGAGATAGTAGAGGGAAGCACAAGGCTTCTAGTACCAAAAGAATCACTATCAGAAAAAGTTCCTCCAAAAGAGCCAGCATTTTTCAATCCAAGGGCAAGGATTAGCAGGGATTTTTCCATAATAGCATATTCAGCATTTCTTAAAAACTTCAAGGGGCCAAAGACTTTTTTGGATTCACTTGCAGGAATAGGTGCAAGAAGCATAAGGGTTGCAAATGAAATTAGTTCAATAGAAAAAGTTGTTGCAAATGACGTCAACCCACAAGCCCTTGAAATTGGAAAAAACATTGCAAGACTAAATCAGGTTACAAAATGCGAATTTTCTGAAAATGAGGCATGTAGATTTTTGAGTCTTCACTCAACAAGAGATGGACGCGGCGCAATTGTTGATGTAGATCCATTTGGTTCACCTTCTCGCTATCTTGATTGTGCAATAAGGGCTACTTTTCACGGTGGACTGTTGTCAGTGACAGCTACTGACATGACTGTTTTGCATGGAATATTTCCAGAGGCATGTCAGCGCAAGTATTACGGAACTCCTGTTAGAACAACATATGGAAACGAGATAGCACTACGATTGATTCTTGGGTGCATGAATATTGTTGCAGGCAGACTTGATATCATGATAGTGCCACTATTTGTCCAACATAACATGCATTACTACAAGGCATATGTCAAGATACTAGTTAAAACAAATACCAAAAATTGTATGGGATATATTTTGCATTGTGATAATTGCGGAAACAGAAAAGTTGTGCATGAGGTAGAACACACATGCAACATTTGCAACTCAAGGGCAAAACTTGCAGGACCACTTTGGACAGATAGTCTCCATGACAAGAATTTTGTTGATTCCATGATATCTGAAGAAAAAAACTTGACAGTTGACAAGTCCTGCATGACATTTTTGGAAAAATGTCAAGGAGAGACAGACATGCCGCCTGCTTATTTTACACTAGATGAAATTGCACACAGAAAGCAATCGGCACCGCCATCTCTTGCCAATATAATAGAAAAGATCAAAGCAATAGGGCACAGGGCTACAAAAACAAGCATGAATCCAACCGGATTTAAGACTGATGCCACTATAGATGAGATCTTATCTTTGGTTTAATTTCCAAGATATCCCAAGCAGATATAGTATAATTCGCTGCTTGACTTTCTGCTTGCTTGAGGTTTTCTTAATTGTACTTTGGCAAATTTTTTTCTGATATAATCTCGGAATTCAATTGAATACTGACCATCAAAGACTTTGAAGAGTGCATTGCCTTTTTTTGCCAACACTTGATCCATTATCTTACTTGCGGCATAATTTAGCGAGATTTGTCTAGAGTGGTCTACGTCCCACATGCCAGTAACTGTTGGTGAGAGATCACAGATTACGGCATTTATCTTACCTCCAAAATAATCAAAAATTTGTTCTATAATAGATTCATCCTCAATATCGCCCCTAATGAAATGAACATCAGGAATTTCTTCAACAAATGCTTTGTCAATTCCCATAACTTGTCCCTTGTTTCCAGCAAGTTCATGTGCAACTTGGCTCCATCCACCGGGAGAACAACCAAGGTCCAAGACAAAAAATCCAGGACCTATTATTCGATAAGATGTGTTTAGTTCTTTTAGTTTGTATGCAGCTCTGCTTCTATATCCTTCCTTGTGTGCTAATCGTCTATACAAGTCACGCCTTGCATCGATTAATTTCATTTCTTTGCCTTCTTTGTAGAAAGTTCAGTTAAGACCCATTGTTCAATCAAAGGACAAGTCCTTGGACTAATCTCTCCCTCAAGTGTACACTTGGATTCTACAGGACATATCAGGCAAGGAGCTGATTCTATTGATTGTGTAGTTACTGGTACATGTGCAATCTTTAACTTGTAAGTCCAACGACCATTTTCAAGAATTTTTTCTCTTTTCACAAGATGCTGTCTTTCAAGCTTTAGCGCAAGTCTTGAACCATCTCTGCTTGAGAGTTTGAGTTTCTTCCAGAGTTCACTTTGAAACATACCATTGTCGCCACGTTTTGCCACCAAACCCAAAACAGTTGTTTTTAATTTTTCCATGTCCAGCCCTTCTATCTGAAAGTTTTCTATCTCTTTTTCATCAATTTGTTCTAGTTCTTCTTCTGAGAGTTCAGCGTCCTTTTTCTTGCCATCTTTAGGCTTTTTCTTTTCCAGTTTGTCAGATTCTGTTTTCTTGACAAGTTTGGGAGATTCCTTCTTCTTTTCAGTCTTGGTCACTTCCTTTTTCTCTTCAGCTTTTTTGGTCGGTTTTTTTTCTTTTTTAGCCATGATTAATCAATGATAACTAGAACGTTACTCCTCGTTATTACAAAGACTCGCGCAATATAATAACATATTATTTTCTTATTGTACCCTAAAGTTGCCCGTTACACTGATGCTATTTTGATTAGTTTTGTCCTTCATTTCTGCCACAATCTGGTATATGCCTGCCTTGTCAATCACAGCTGAAAAGGTATCTTGAATTGGTAGGGTAGAGTTGGTTTGTGCAAAACACTGTGTAAAGTAGGCATGTTGAACAATAACCTGTTTTGGAGACGTGTTTGGATCGTATATTGTCATGTACAAGTCACCGCAATCAAATGAAGTGTTGTTTACCATTACACCAAAATTCAATGGTGCTGATACAGTATAATTGCTGACAAGGTTCAACAATCTGATCTGTTTATCTCCTTGTTGTTGTCCAATGTTTGACTCAAATTTGTATTGCCACATGTTTAATTGTCTACCCGGTTGTCCTAAAACATCAGACAATACATATCCTCCAAAAATCAGTGACACGATAACAGGAAAGACAAAAACAAGATAAGCAATTTTTTTTACTGCCAATTATACTATAACCGCTCTAGTTCCCATATATCTATTTGGTCGAAAAAGTTCCAAATAACAAATTTGACGAATAAGTTAAATCACAGCCAAGCCAATAGCCGCTAGATGCGACTTAGAAAGTTTAGAGTTCAAGGTTATCGTTGCATTCATGATTCTGGTGAGATCAAAGTAGGAGATCTTGCAGCATTTGTAGGAAGAAACGAAAGTGGTAAGACCACAATTTTGGAGGCCCTTACATTGCTTAACAAGGATACAAAACTTTCTGAATTGGACTTGTGTGATGAAATGACAGAGGAGTTAAAGTCAGAGGTCAGATTAGCTGAAGGCGAATTTGTACTAAACGAAAAAGAGACTGCACTAATTCGAGAAAAATTTTCAAATCTTCAAGACATAAGGACAATGAAGATCTACAGAACTAACAAGCATCCAAGAGTACAATATGATTTTGGCGATGTGAAGATTAGCGGTGAGGCAAGCAAGAGACTTAATTCTTGGGAAAATTTTGTAGACAGGATCAAGTCTTTTGTGGCAGCCATGCCAAACCCCATACGAATTAGGGTTGATACCAAGTTTCTAAGTGCCCCTCCTCCACGAACCCGCGAAGTCTTTATGGACATGATGGCCGAATTTAACAACAACATCTACCTTCTTGCATCACAAGAACCACAGATAATTTCAGAATGGAAAGATATCTACCAAGATCTAGAGAGCATATTTGATAACATGCTAATAGGAACAAACGAACGTTCCGCCCTGGATAATTTCATAGAGGACAAGCTGCATCCCAGATTTGTGTACTTTTCAGATTATAAGAAAATACTTGGAAATATTGATCTTGAGGAATTTGTCAGGGAGACAAAAGGAATCAGAGCAAAGGGACTAGAGTATGTAGAAGAGTTTGACAAGGCAGAGACTGTAAACAACCTATTTTATTTAGCAGAGCTTGATGCCCAGAAACTTGAAGAGGTTCAAAACAGCCCGTCAAGATTGATAAAATTACTACATATTTCTAGCAGAAGACTTAGTGAAAAACTCAACCCGGCATGGAAGGGAGACCCAATTCATGTGGAGTTGAGATGGAATCCAGGAAATGTTTTGAGTGTAGTAATATCAGATGTACACAAGGATGGCACCGTTACAAATACAGGCTTGCTTAACAGAAGAGCAGAAGGATTCAAGTGGACTTTTTCATTTATTGTAAACTTTGCAGCTGAAACACAAAAAGCAGAATTAAAAGAAGCAATATTGTTACTTGACGAACCTGCAAGAAACTTGCATCCTGCACAACAAAGAGGAATTTCAGATCTACTAAGAGGTCTTGCAGGCTCCAATCAGATACTGTATGCAACCCATTCACCTTTCATGATATTTGATTACACGCAAGGAAATCTACTAGTAGTTGAGCTTGACAAGAGAAGACACCTAAGTAAGATCTATTATGATTACTGGAATGCAGATGACCAAACCCTCATCCCAATATTATATGGACTATCAAGAGGTCTTGTAGAATCCATAGTGGACAAGCAGATTGGTTTTAACTCAAGGCCTGTAATAATAGTTGAAACCATGTCTGATTGCATGTACCTTAATGCATTTGACAGATTCCTAAAAGATCCAAACCTTTCCATGAATCCACTTAACATAGTTGCAGCATATAACAAGAATTCAGTCATGTCACTTGCAATATTTTATAAAAATCACGGGTATGACACTTTTATCCTGTTGGATAACACGGAGGAATCAAGAAAGATTGCCACAGAGCTCCAGTCCAATGAATTCAAGTCTGTACAGATGGTCTTCTTTGAGTTGTCAGGACAGCCCAAACTTTTCATCGAGGATCTTTTGATGGAAGACGATTATCTTTATGCCGTAAACCAGACCTATGAGGTCAGATTAAGAAAAGAGGGATACGTGACTCTTACCAAAGACCAAGTCTCAAGCAAAGGCAAGAAGAGTATAATAGACAACCTAAATGAGATTTGGAAGGAGAACCAACATTTAGGCTGGGAAAAATTTGATAGAGAAGACATTTGTAGATATATTTGTGAGAAGATAGTATTAGGTGAGACAGACTTTTTGTCAGACAAGACAAAGGACCAGTTCAGGTCACTGTACAGATTGATTGCTGAGAGAATAAGACAGAATCAAAATCTAGGGGTACAATCATCTCAAAGCAATAATCGATGAGACAAAAAATATCAGCATTTGTACTTTACTCATAAATCATACTAGAATACAAGACAGTAAAGTAGAATTTCTTATTAAGATTTAATTGAGAGAAAGGTTTGGGAGTGGATGAGTAACGTGTTATTAAAATCAGTCATTATTCTTGCCCTACTTGTCGGTAGCATATTTGCAACATATGCCATACACTCAGTTTATGCGGTTCCAGAATTTGTAACTGTAACTGCAACAAACACAGCAGCAGGTGCAACAGTAATTTCTATCACCAATAGCGCAAACAACACTGCAAGTATTGTTTCATTTATTTTACAGATAAACAATGGAGGAACTTTCAAATCATTTCAAATTCAAAATGGCTGGACAGGTACAAAGACTTCACAAACTACTCTAGCATTTAGCGCAATAGAACCTCTTGAACCAGGAAAGACAACATCATTTGAAATCAAGACAGATCAGCAAGCCCCAACCTTGACCTGGAAGACATCAGATGCAAACAATGTAGACAGAGAATCAGGGGATATTGGAGTCCAAGCCAATACCCAACAAGATAACACTCAACAAAATAACAATAATCAAAATAATAGTAATCCAAATAACAATCCAGGTAACCAGTCACCGGGTAATACCCAGACACCTCAAACACAGCAAGGTATACTTGATACATCCACATTTAGAATAATTCCTGCAACTCCTTCACCAGGTTCTCACATTCGTGTAGTCGGCCTAAGTTTTTCAGCACTGGCCAATCTTGACTTGTATGTAGACAATGACAAGATAGGCTCATTTGCGTCAAATAGCCAAGGAAATTTTGTTACAACCGTACTTGTACCAGAATCAGAACAGCCAGGAAGTGTTAATTTTATTCTAAAGGACCAACAAGGTAACCAGAAAACATTTTCTACAAACATTAAACCACAACAGTCAGGTCATGGTCCAGTCACAAATGTTCCCTTGACACTAGATGTTGACCCCATATACCATAGAGGAGATACAAAAGTAATTTCTGGTGTTGACACCCCAGGAAGTACCGTCACAATAACCCTTCTTGATTCAAAAGGAAATCCGATAACAACTTCTACAGTACAATCAGATAAAGATGGAAAATATTCTATGAATGATGTAGTACCAGTGGATAGAGATTTTGGCAAGTATTCAGTTACAGCTTCTGACGGAAAGACCCAGGTAACAAAGCAATACAGTGTCGTTACTACTCATAATATTTCAGTTACATCCATAGCAACAAGATATGATCCAGGACAGACTGTTATCATAAATGGCACTTCAATCACAAACCAGCTTGTGCATTTCATCATAATGGACCCAACAAATCACCCGATTTTTTCAAAGGATGCAAATGTAACAGCTAACGGCACAGTATCCATGTCATACATATTAGATGCTGCTGCCATTAAGGGAACTTATGCTGTAGATGTAACACAGGGTAATGATCAAGTGACCCTCTTCATTGGAGTAGGACAAGACCCATCTGCACCCATAACAGCAACATTAGACAAGCTTAGCTATCAAAATACAGACAAGCCCATTGTTAGTGTCACAGGTCCCTCAGATTCAACTCTTAACCTTATCATAGTAGCTCCAGATGACTCGCAAAAGTTTGCGGATATTATCAATCTAGGATCAGATGGACAAGCATCATATTCCTTCAATTTAACATCATACACACCAGGAATTTATTCTGCCGTAGTCTCCCATGCAGAAGAAAAAGTTGAAAAGTCATTTGCGGTAGGACTTTCAACAAGCAGTGGACAAATTGCACTTAGCACCGTAAAGGATTCATACTTGCCTGGTGATAACATCATAATTATTGGAACTGCCAATGCAAACAGCATTCTCCAAATTTCGTTGACTGATCCAAATGGACAGGTAATAAAATCAATGCAGACATTCTCAGATAAAACCGGTCACTTTTCTTCGTTTGATTTTAACATACCATCAACTGCAGTTCCAGGAACATGGAAACTTGATGGCACTAGTGGAGTCAATCACCAGTCAGTATCATTAATTGTAAAATCCTCCAAGCAAGCAATTACAGTTCAACTCGATAGACCCTCCGGGGCGTACTCACGCGGAGACATTGTAGTAATCTCTGGAACTGATGCAGGTGTTACAGCATCTGTAAAGATCACCATCAATAGCAACAGTACGCTTATCGATACACTTCCAACTTCATCAACAAATAGGGGCGACTACCAAACAGACTGGCAGGTTCCACGCAATGTCAACCCAGGCACATACACAGTTGAGGCATCTTCCATTACGGGCAAAGCAACAATTAGCATAACAATTCAATAAAAATACAATTAGCAATATTTTTTATATCCAATACTTGAGAACGATTTGTGAACCTAAAGGACAAGATAGCTGAGATACCAGACTTTCCAAAAAAAGGAATCTTATTCAGAGACATCAGCCCACTCTTAAGAGACCCAGCAGCTTTATCGCTTGTCATAGACGAGTTTACAAAGATAATTCATCCAAATGATGTAGACGTTTTTGCAGGAATAGAGTCAAGAGGTTTTCCTCTGGCTTGTGCGCTAGCCCTCAAATATAACAAGGGAATGATAATGATTAGAAAACAAGGAAAGTTACCAGGTGCTACTCACAAAGTATCATACAGTATTGAATATGGCACAGCAACAATGGAGATCCAAGCTAATGCCATAAAGAAAGGTCAGAAAGTGTACATTTGTGATGATTTGCTTGCAACTGGAGGTACCGCAAAAGCTGCTTCAAAACTAGTTGAAAAGATAGGTGGCAAGGTCTCAGGTTTTGCGTTCATAGTAGAATTAACTGATCTAAATGGATCAAAGGCAATCAAGGGTTACAAACACAACTCACTGGTGAAATATTGACAGAACAAGCAGAGATAGGCATTTTTGGTGGAACTGGAATATATGATTCTGGGCTCCTCACAGAAAGCAAAGAGATTACCATAGATACACCATTTGGAAAGACTTCAGATTCCATAACAGTCGGAATATTCAAGGGAAGAAAAGTTGCATTCATGCCAAGACATGGCAAAAAACATACAATTCCACCTCATTTGATAAATTTTAGAGCAAATATTTGGGCATTCAAAGAAATGGGAATTAAAAGAATTATTGCACCGTCAGCAGTTGGAAGCTTAAAGGAGGAATTAAAACCAGGCGACGTAGTACTTCCTTCTCAATTCATAGATTTTACAAAATCAAGAAAGTATACACTCTATGAGGACGGTAAGGTCATACACATATCAGTAGCAGATCCATTTTGCCCTGAGCTTCAAAACGTTGTCTTGGATGTAACAAAGAAAATGAATTTGCACATTCACAAAGATGCTACATACATATGCATTGAAGGACCAAGATTTTCAACAAGGGCAGAATCAAAATTCTACAAAAATGTCATAGGTGCAGACATTATAGGAATGACACTAGTTCCAGAATGTCAACTTGCAAGAGAAGCCCAGATGTGTTATGTATCAATTTCAACAGTAACAGATTACGATGTATGGGCAGACAAGCCTGTTACTGCAAAGGAAGTTCTAGAGACTCTGTCTAAAAATGTAGGAATCACAAAGAACATACTTTCATTGCTTTTTGAGTCCATACCGCAACAACGCGGTTGCTCATGTCACAAGGCATTTGAAGAAGCACAGTTCTAGCCGTCAGCAAAAGAGTCCTTTGTGAGTCCTTCTGGAAGAGTGATATCACCGCGAACAAGTCTTTGTTGCAGTTCGTTTATCACTTCATCTACATCATAGCCAAGTTTTACAAGAGTTTTTTCTACAGTCTTTGAGATCTTGGCACCTATGTTATGTCCTCCAATCCTGCCAAAAGCTATTGCAGTGAACTTGAAAGGATGTGCATCAATAGTAAAAGTACCAGTTATCTTGGCAGCTATTTGGCTACCACGAACATTATTGATATGAACTTGAATGTCCATCTAAGACTTAGATCTCTACTGCTTTGTTAATGGAGGTTTCGATAAGAAAGTTCCAGTGTTTATCATCTTCAATCTTGAAATCTTTGACCCTAAGTTTTATTACTTTTTCATCAATACATTCATGTTGAATTTCATCATCTTGTTTTATCTTGACTAGTTTCCATTTATCCTTGTGTTTTTTAAGATTGCATAACAGCACAGCCCATTTTTGATCTGGAGATATTTTTGGCATGCCAACATAATCCACTATGCTCTCTATTCCAAGTTGTTTTTCTTCACAGAAAATTTTCTTGCATTTGACACATCTCCACGTATCAACTGAACCGATAGTTCTTCGCTCATAGTTTAGATTTGTTACTCCAAAGTATACTATTTCATGATTACAAGAAGACTCTTCGTCTAGAGACATGTTTCCTCCTCCATTATTGGTTATATTTAGTTCTTGCATCATCATATGGTTTTTCTAAAATAATTGAAATGTTATCCACCAAAAGATTCTTCTTAAATGGAATATTTTCTCGTTCACACATTCTTCTGTACATATTGACAACAGCAAATCTTGGATGCATTGACTCAAATTCAGTTTTTGTTATATCAATAAATCCTCCATTTTGGATAAGACTTGTTGCCACTTGTTTTGCCTCATCTTCAGATATGTTTAGATTCTTTGCTATATCATGAGCAGACATTTTGCCTGTTTTTACTACCAAGACATAAACTTTGGATTGAATTGGAGACAGTCTAAGTTCTGAGATAATATTTTCTTCAACGGTATCAATATTGACACTCACAGATACTCAGACTCATCATGCCATAAATAAACATGCCAAAATCATAGTTGAAATTAAATATGGAACATGATCAATCTTCTCATGAGATTAATCATAGGATTAACTGGAAGTTCAGGAATTTTATATGGTGTAAGAATGTTAGAGGTTCTCAAGCAATGCAAAGTAGATGTCCATCTAATCATGACAGAATGGGCAAAGAAATGTTTGGTATTAGAAACTGATTATGATTTAAAATATGTAAAATCATTGGTGGACCATTATTCAGATGATTCAAACATGGCTGCAAGTGTTTCAAGTGGAACACACAAAACAGATGGCATGATAGTGATTCCTTGCACCATGAAGACACTATCAAGTATTGCCAATGGTTATGAAGAAACTCTGGTGGCACGAGCAGCTGGAGTTACAATGAAAGAATCTCGAAAATTAGTTCTTGTCCCAAGAGAGACTCCACTTACTAGCATACATCTTGAAAACATGCTCAAGATTTCTAGAATTGGAGTGATCGTGTTACCTGCCATGCCAGGTTTTTACAACAGGCCAAAGAATATCGATGACATATTGAACCATGTTGTAGGAAAATGCTTGGATCAATTTGGAATTGAGCATAACCTATTCAAAAGATGGGAAACTACCTAAGATTGAGCCCAAATAATTTCTATTACGCAGCCATAGAATAGTACATTTGATTTTGGTTAAAATTCTACGAGTGTTTATATTTGGAGCATAGTTAAATCATACAGAATATCTTTGGCAAGCTACAAAAGCAGATACTCTAATGACAAGTCACTTGATTTTATAATTCCCTTAATGGTCTTGCTGTTTCTTGGTGTTGTTTACATGCTCTCGTTGAGATCTTCACAAGGATATGTCAATTTTATACTGATAGGAATATCTGGCATGATTATGATTTATTGGGTAAAAGTACTAAAGAAGATGACAGTAGAGAACAGCACTCCTCAGTATACACCAAAAGAAGCAGACACAAAGAATTGGGTCTATGACCTCATAAAGGGAGAAAAAGAGACAATATTTGTAGCAGAGGTACCCGGTCCAGAAGACCAAGTCACGGTACGATTGATTAATGGAATTCTATATGTACGAGGCTCAGCACACTTTTCAAAAGAAGTTCCAATTGAGACAACACCAGACATGGGAATTCATGATTTCAAATATAGAAACGGAGTTCTCACCTTAAGAATTAAAAAATTAGAAACTCTTTGATTCTTCTAGTTTTGCTGGAAGATACTTGTCTGTGATATTAGTAAGACCATACTTTGAGAATGCCTCAAGTTCTGCTTTTCTCTTTAATTTAAGAAAGACTTCAAGTTGTTTTTTCCAGTTTCCTTCTTGATATCTAGGATCTTTTTGAAGGTCATAGATTCGCTTTATGTCAGATTCTGTCATTGGGATTGTTGGAAGTTTGTATTTTTCAATATCTGTTGCCCATACACCTAACCATTTGGCATCTGGTACAGTCAATTCTCTCAAGTGAGCAGCATTTGCAGAACCAGATTTTATGACCATTGCAATGTGTTCTCCATACACATCACCGTCTGCCAATATAACAACCGGCAATCCCATTTCAGAATTTAATCTTCTCAAAAGATTTCTTGTGGATCTAGGAGCTTGACCTGCAGTATCAACAATGATAGCTTTGAATTTTTTATGGACTTTTTCTTCAACAAATCTTGTAAAAAGACCACCCTTCTCTATTGCAATGACAAGTTCGGCACTAGTATCAACAAGTTCGGCACTACTCAAACTTGGACCTATCAAATATCCGTCAGGATGATCAGATAGATTCATTCTCTTTCCTTCATATCCTGGGACAGTATACTCTATTGTTAGATCACCAAAGACACTGCTTCTTTCTTCAGGAAATATGTGAAATTCTTCACGGGGGCTTGTAAGCACTGCTTCTAGATCTACTATGATATTGTCAGATTCTGGCTGATCCTCAAAATCAATGCTAAATGCTTGTGATGAATAATAAATGTCTCTTAATGTAGAGGATTTTCCTTCACGTACAAGCCTGTTGACAAAAAAAGCAAGCCATGCAAGCTGTGTATAAGAACGCAATTGTGACATGTTTCTTGAACTTCGAACTGCACTTGCACTACCCAAGATGTATTGTCGTATTTTTTTATCATAAACGATATTGCTTACAGACCTGCTAGGGATTACAAACTGTGGAAATTTTCCTTTGTCAAGATGATCATAGATGTTAATACCTTGTTGTTCAAGCAACGACAGTAATCTTTTCTTTCTTGTCTCTGCGGTCTTTGCATTAGACTTGTTCTTCAATCTCACTTCCCATCCTTATTAGTTGGTTATAATTTGGTTCTTTTTTCTTGCCGGCAAGCTCAGTAGCAAATTGTGCAATTAGTGGTACATATTTTGAATAAAGATTCGCTCTTTTTTTTGCCATGTCAGCTGCACCTTGTCGTGACATGTGAACGGCCAATTTTCTTGCCAGATATTGTAATGCATTTTTTAGTTCTCTTTCAAGTTCAGGTCTATCTGCCACATTTTCTTTTCCTACTGTTTTGTACGGAATTCTTGTGGAGCAGATATGCGATACTATGACAAGAGGCGGATCTCCTTTTATTTTATATCTTGTCCATTCAGTCTCGTTAACTATTTTGAGCACTACATCACTGCCTTCATCATACAAGAGCGGTATACGATTTGCAAAACGGTAAACTTTAAGGCCATTTGGCGGAATGTCACCCCCATAAGCAATTCCCATTTCAACAACGAATGGAAATCCAGAATATGCTGATGCATTACGCTGCCAGACAGCCGCAAATTCCGGATTGAAAAACTTCATTATCCCTTTGGAGAGGGGTTCTTCTCCCAGAGGAGCCAAGCAGCTAGGATCTGGTGCAAGAAATTCCTCAAATTTTTGAAGTGCGTCGGCTAGTTTTACCAATTCCTCATTTGTCATGCTGCCTATTCTTTTGTCAGGTTTGAATTTGGCAAACTCACAGAATTTCTCTCCAGTAGTAGGCCCAACCCTTTGGAATCGTTTTGTCAGAAATGTGAGAAGCGTATCTCCTTGAACAGTACTTGCAAGTTGCTTGTAATAGGGACTTTCTGGGTCCAATTCTACTGCGTGAGACTGGGATTCACCAAAGTCCCAATATGTGATAGTTTTATTTGCAATATCAATATCGTCGATTCGGATTTTTTTGAGTCCCTCAAAATCAATATTTAGAAATGACATAACTGAGACCACTGTTCTTACTGGTCGTGATATGTCAGACCAACGCTTCTGTGCACGTTCTAGAATCTCTTTGGGGGAGAGATTTTTTTTTAAACTCAATTCTTTTTTGACTTTGTCAATCATCTTGTTGTCTATTGTCGGAATCTGGTAATGTGTATCAGTTATCATTCTTCGAATGGTTTCAACATCAATACCATGAGGATGAGGTTTGATGACCGTTGGTGGACGTGGCATTTCTTTTACAATTCTTGCATAATGGAATTTTTCACCACTTGGATCTTCAAATGTTATTGATGCGTAAGGTGTGATAAGTGAAGTCTGGTACACATAATCTCTGATTTTTGATCCTGCCTTGGAATAATCTCCTTCAAGAACAATGCTTACTGTAAGACCTGTCTTTGATCCTTCCTTTGTATTGTGTTTTTGTATGACTGGTTTATTTTTTTGAATGTCAAGCAACATTACAAATTCATCAAGTGTTTTACCATCAGAGCAGCTCTTTACAGTGACTGGTTTGTTTGTAGTGATTTGACCATACAGTATGGCCATGGTTGCACCAAGACCAAACATGCCCCTGGCTTGCTTGAGACCAAATTTAGAACCATAAAGAACAGTGCCAAAAGCAAGTGGAATGTGTTCAGGATCAATTCCAGGACCATTATCTTTTACAGTTAGGATGTAGTGTTTTGGATCTGCTTTTTCAGTATCTACTGCTTTTATTGAGAGATGAATATCAGGAAGTATTTTCTTTTGGTCACATGCATCAAGTGCATTTTCTACAAATTCCCTAACAGATGTGTAAAGTGATCTGGTTGGATTACTAAATCCTGCAAGGTCCCTATTTCTGTAAAAGAACTCACTTGGAGATATCTGACTGAAGACTTCTTTACTCAAGGATATTTCCACCCTCCCAAAGTTGAAGTCTTTCTAACTTTTGTCTTCTTCTTGATTCTTGAAGATCGTTGTAGACCTTCCCATGAGTACTGCCACTTGAAATAGACGTTATTGCAGTTACAGCAGATTTTAGCTGTGTCCCATCCCCAATTATTGCAACAGTTCTACCATAAACAGATACTTTAGCACCGCTTAGATCTTCAATATTTTTTCTAACACGACCACTTTCCCCTATTATTCTGCTCTTTATCCTCTCAATCTGGGCAGCAGACCTACCAGCAAATTGGCGTAAATCCATAATATGTAACGAAGTCTCCTCTTGTACAAGACGCAGTGCATTCTCAGCCGAGAATCCACGACCTATGGCCATCACAATTTCTTCAGCCTTAAATGGCATTATATTTTCAACGTCACCCACTCCCTTTATGACTGTCTCGCCTGTTTGACCATCAATTGACAATGAGACGGAGCAAATTTTTTCTATTTTGGCTTTTATCTTTCCGGACTTGCCGATTAATACTCCAACACGATCAACTGGAATTAGTATAATTTTTTCAAAGATCATTTTGTAACCCTCTCAAATACATCAATTGGATTGTCCACTGTTAGTCCTCTCTTAACAAAGAATCTAGTAATATTACTAATATCTCTTTCAAGAAATTCTTTTGTTTTAGGATGCCTTATATCTACCGCAGAGCCAAAATCAAAAACTAC
>JANWLA010000058.1 GCA_025451075.1 Nitrosotalea sp.
CAGGTTTAAAACCATTGATTAAATATAGAGATTGAGAGGGAAAATGTACGATGTCAGTTGAACATGAAGATCCTTTTGTAAAAATTGCTGCCTTGATAGGTGGAGATGAGTATCTGAAAGTTGCTCGTTCCCTTCTCAACACAGAGGATGCTACAGATGAAGAAATAGCAAGCTCAACTGGACTTAGAATCAACATAGTGAGAAAAGTACTGTACGATCTTTTTGGCAAAGCGCTGATAACAGGAATAAGAGTAAAGGACGAAAAGAAGGGATGGTTTGTCTACAGATGGAGAGCAAGAAAGGATGAGGTAGACAACTTCATTGAAAACCAAAAAAAGAAGATTGTGGAAAGATTGCAACAGAGAGTAGATTATGAGAACTCTGCAGACTTTTACCATTGTGGAAATGAAGACTGTCAAAAATTAACCTTCGAAAAAGCCCTTGATTTATCCTTCAAGTGTCCTACTTGTGGAAAGTTGGTAAATCTCTCAAAAAATGAAAAGCTGAAAAAGGCTTTACAAGGAAAAATAGATCAGCTACGTGATGATCTCAAACATTAAGACACATAGTGTAGAACTATTTCATTTTGTATTTTCTCGATCTTTTTCAATTTAAATGAGTTAGATATTTTTTCAAAACCAACGCCTTCAACCAGAGAAATTGCAGTACTTCCTCCCAGAATATATGGCGTAATAGTGACTACAATTTCATCTACCAGTTTTTCCTTGAAAAAATACCAGTTAGTTGTGCCTCCACCTTCAACAACAATTTTTTTAATTCCTTTTTTTCCAAGGATTTTCAATAATTTTTTTATATCAATTTTTTTCTTTCCACATCTAATTACTTGAACTCCGTTTGCAGTAAATTTCTTAATGTTTCTTGGAGCATTTTCAGATACGACTAGTATTGTAGGAATATTTTTTGCAGTTTTGATCACATTTGATTTTGTAGATAAACCACCCTTTGAATCAAGAATAACACGAATAGGATTATTTCCTTTTACATAGCGAACAGTAAGTAATGGATCATCAACACGTATAGTATTTTTTCCTACGATTATAGCATCAACACTTTTTCTAAGATTATGGACTCTTATCAGATCTTTTCTAGACGACAGATTGGATTTTCGTGTACGAGTAGCTATCTTTCCATCAATACTAATGGCAGCACTAAGTATTACATAGGGTCTAGATTTTTCCATGCACTAATTTTCCTTCATACATTACTGCTTTTATTGTATTTTCCGAAGCTCGTTGTACTACTGAAGCATGCGGGTTATGCATTGGCTCTAGATCAATCGAATGTTTTTCAATAAATATACAGTCTGCCATTTTTTTATTTTGAATAATTCCCACTCTACCACCCAAAAGATTTGAAGCGTTAGTAGTAGCCATTTTGAGTATGTCTTTTGGCAATAATCTTTTTTTCTTAATACCCATTGAAACCTTCCAAAGATAATCCATTTCCCTGAACATATCAGGCGAGTTTATCATCACATTATCAGTTCCAAGTGCCACATTACAACCAGCATCTAGCATGAGATTTACATCTGGAATACCCTCCGCAAGAGATCCATTTGCTCTTGGACATACAACAATACTTGTTTTATTTTTGGTTACCATAGCAAGATCTTTTTTCGAGGCGTACGTCATATGTACCAAAAAATTTGGTTTTGTAAGAAGAGCTCTCTGCGTCTCAGTCTTTCCAGATATCTTTTTGGATATCTTGTTGCTTTCATCAGTTTCAGCAGAATGTATAGCACGAATATTTTTTGTTTTTGCAAAGTATAGTAACGCAGAGTCACTAAACTCATTTGGACCGCTAATGCCAACTCCATCACAATTCATTAGAAGATTTTGAAGATCGGATTTGTATAATGTTGGAATAGGTACATTATTTTTAATGGATCTGGTATCTTGATAATACTCAATTCTTCCCAAAATAACTGGTCTTATTGAGATACCAAGTGCGGCATTTTTTAATATATTAATTCCTTCAATACCTCCTTCTCGAAAATCAATGAAGGATGTTATTCCTTTTTTAATCATTGAGATACATGAATTTTTGACAAAGCTTGTTAGATGAGATTTATCAGAATTTTTGAGAATTTTTTGTTTGAATCCACTAACTGGGTGTATCTTTTCCTCAACATCCGAGTCTATTCCTATGTCTTTTGCTATAGAATCTCCAATATGTGTATGCGAGTTAATTAATCCAGGCATCATCAATAGGCCCTCACCATCAAGTACTGTCTCATCTTTGAGAGATGAAAGTTTTGTCCCTATTTGTCCAATATACTTTCCAGAAATTCTTACATTAGTATTTTGAATATAATCCAGTTCTGTTCCATAAAAAAGACTGATGTTTCGTATCAGCATGTTGTCTCAAGAATTCGTGTGTCTTTTTTTCCAGAATCTCTAAGCTCACGGATCTTATCTAATGATTGAGTAGCTAATTTTGCAGCATCTCTTCCTGTTTTTGCAGTTCCAATTCCACAATTAAAGGAAATATCATATTTTTGTTTTATGATTTCAAGAAACTTTGTTATTTCATCTTTATTAAAGTCAGAACTTATTATCATAAAGTTATCTCCACCCATGAAAAATGCAAGTGATTTTCGTTGAAGAAAAAATTCTGACATTTCAGAATACAATTTTATAATAAGAGAAGACACTTCATAAGGCGATTTTTTTGCAGAGACTGAAGTAGAGCCATCTACATCCATGTGTACAATCTTAACTAGATCTGCATTATTTTCCAATTCTAGCCCAAAGATATTATGATCCTTGCTTAGACTTGTGTTAGATCGTCGCGCCTTGTCAGCATTTGAACTTGCTTCAAATGGGTCATTTCCTTGCCCAATAGACATAGACAAACCTAACTCAAATGATTTTACTAACTGCTTTTGAATTTCAACATGATCTTCAACTGAAAGACCGTTACTTATTACAAAAATTTCATCAAATCTATTAGGAAATGCAATACAATTTTTTTGCGAAAATAAATTTTGTATTTCTTTGTACAATGATGCTTGAAGCATCTGAAGTCTGTGTTCTCGATCACTGCCCAAAGTCAGGGTCCATGGCCCATACCCAGTGATCTTGATTATTGTTAGTTGAATCATTTTCTAATTTTTTCCAGTTCTTCAGATAATTTCTTTGCAGCCTCAACAGCTCTCTCAGCTACAGGTCGTATCCTCTGATGTGCCTGTCTATCACTCATTCCAGGTCCTGTTATTCCCAATGTCACTGGTTTTTGATGTTTTATTGAGAGATCCACTATTGCTTTTGCAGTAACATGTGAAATGAGTTCATCGTGTTTTGTTTGCCCCTTGATCACAGCTCCAAGAGTTACCACAGCATCAACGTCTTTTCTTTGTAATAGAACATCAATCAAGAGAGGCATATCAAATACGCCTGGTACTTTTGTGGTATACTTTACATTCAGCTTCAATACATTTGCTTTTTCTATTGCAAGATCAAGCATTTTAGAGGTTATTTCACTATTAAACTCGGCAACCACAATTGCTATGTTCAAAATTAATGCTCCTTGGAGAATTTGACAAGTTCAGCACCATCAAAATAGGGTATAGCATTATCCCTGGCATATTTTTTTGCCTTGTCTGTAGATAATGCAGTATATGTTTGAGAGTCTAACATTTCACATATTGCTGTAACTGGTGAAAGTCCTGCAAGTTTCATTAGATAAATGGACATTTCAGTATGTCCAAGCCTATTTGATAATAACCCTTTCGAGGCAATAAGTAGCGGAACATGGCCAGGCGTCTTAAAATTAGAATTGAAGAGAATTTTTTTGTCAGTATTCTCATTTTTGTATAATTTAGCCATTTCAGAAATCGTAAACGCTCTTTCTTTATCTGTTATTCCAGTGAATGTATCTTTATGATTGATTGAGATTGAAAATGACGGTCGATCACCATATGGAGCAGTGCCAATTACCATCTTCTTCAAGCCTGCATCAAAATTTTGAGAATTGAAAAGAATTTCATGCATATAATCCAATCCTAAACTTGATGCAAGTCCATGATTAATCGACATGCAAATTAATCCTCCAGCATCCATACGCATACGTGCTATATGTTTTGGAGTCACAAATTCTGCTGCAACTACCATATCTACCTCATTTTCACGTTTACCCTCATCATGAAGTAGAATAAAGTCACCTCTCCTAAGAGATGAGAGTGCTTCATCTAAGGACATATACTGATCAGCTTTTCATTATTGTTATAAATCTTACTAGAAAATTGGTAATTACCAAAATAGTGGTAATGAGTTAGTTTTCAGATAAAATATATTTTCCAAGGATATCGGTTTCAATATTAACTTTGTCGCCAATTTTTTTATAACTCAGATTAGTTATTTGCATAGTATGTGGTATTATTGAAATAGAGAATTGATCTTTTAACACATCAACAACTGTTAGACTGATACCATCAACTGTTATCGAACCTTTCTTTATGATATATTTTGACAATTCCTTTGGAAGTTTTATCCAGATTTGTATTTGATTAGATTGTTTTTCAATCTTGGAAATAATACCGACCCCATCAACATGCCCCAGTACAAAGTGTCCTTCAAGTCGTTCACCAACTTTTAGACTTCTTTCAATATTGACTTTATCCCCTAGTTCTAGAGATCCTAAATTAGTTTTCTTTATTGTTTCACCAACCATCTCAAACTCTGTGATTCCCTTTGAGATATCTACTGCAGTAAGACATACACCATTTATTGCCACACTATCTCCTACTTTGAGACCCTTTGCTATTTTACCAAGATTGATTTTCATTTTTGCAGCACTACGGTTATCCGTTTTTTTATCAAATGCTACAATATTACCAAGACCTTCAATTATACCAGTAAACATGATTAACAATTCGTATTTGCGTTAAGATGATTTATGTTTATCAAATAATAGATAACATCATGCAATTTAGTCATTATTTTACTGAATTCAACAGAGTTATGGCTCGCTTGTAATGTACTTCATCAATCATCTTTCCATCAACGGTAGTAGCTCCTTTCTTAGTTTTTTTGGCTAGATCATAAGCATTCATAACTTTTTTTGCCCATTCTATTTCTATAGGGGTAGGATAGAATACATCATGAACAATATCTACTTGTTTAGGATGAATGATACTTTTGCCTGCATATCCAAGATTTTTGGCAGTAAGAGAATCTTGTTTTAATCCAGAAACATCGTCTAGATCTTGCCATATTGCATCAATTGCATATTTTCCTGCTGCTCTTGCATCCACTGGAATTTTTGCCCTGGAATACGTAGCTCCTTCTGGTTTCTTTGTATATTCTACACCTAGATCATTTAACAGATCAAATACACCAAAAACCAGAGCTGATACTCTTTTGCTACATGATGCAATAGAATATGCATTTACAACACCTTGGGTAGATTCTATTGATGCCATAAGTTCTATGGGTTTTAGTTTACGTTTTTTTTCTAATCCTGCCATAGTTTTTTCAATTTTCTTTATCTCGTTTGCAGTGTTTACTTTTGGAATCACTATGCCATTGACACCTTGCTGAACAATTTCTGATAGGTCATCAGGTATCATCCCAGATACGGGAGAATTAGTTCGCACATAAATTTCAGAATTATATTCAGATCTATTTTTCAGTGCATTTTTTATTAGATTTCTTGCTGATTTTTTTTCTCCTAGTGGAACAGAATCTTCCAAATCAAAACATACAATATCTACCCGAAGAGATTTTGCTTTTTCTAAAAAACGACTATTATTACCCGGAACAAACAGAAGACTGCGTAAGAGTCTTGCCATGGATAGAAAGAGTTTATGGTTTAAGCAAGATTTTGCCGACTAGTCCCTTACCAGTAAGCATCTTGGTATGAGCTTCTGCGGCATTTTCAAAGCTAAATACTGAATCTATTGTAGATTTAATTTTCTTTTTACCCATCCAATACAATCCTTGTTCTAGTTCTGCCTTTGTTCCTTGTGTAGAACCCAAAATATTGGTTCCTTTGAAGAAGATATGTCTCAAGTCAGTCTTTGCATCATATCCGGTAGTTGCGCCACAGGTTACCAATGTTCCTCCATATTTTAACAAGGTAAGCTGATCATTCCAATGCGTTTGACCAATGTGATCAAATGATATATCGATACCACCAAATGGTTTTGCAATTTGTCTTACTTCTTTAGCCCAATCTGGCTTTCTATGATCAACTGCAAAATCTGCTCCAATCTCTTTTAGTTTGTCTAGTTTGTCTGGACTTCCCGTAGCAATAACATTACAGTTGTATAGTTTTGCAATTTGAATTCCAAAGCTTCCCACACCAGAACCTCCACCCATGATAAGTACTGTTTGGCCAGGATGAATTCTTGCTCTTCCTACAAGCATGTGCCACGAGGTAAGTAATGTCATAGAAGCTGCTGCAGCTTCGTCAAAACTTACACCTTCTGGAATTTTTGCAACATTAACTTCAGGCAAGTGTGTAATTTCCGAGAATGCACCCCAAGTAGGTCCTGTTTGAAATCCCCAGATGGTTCTTTTTTGACAATCATATTCGCGTCCGTCAGTACATGCATCACACACTCTGCATGACATGTTTGAGTGTGAAACAACTCTGTCACCAACTTTGAAATTAGTAACGTCTTCTCCTACTGCAATAACTTCTCCTGCAGCATCTGAACCTGATACATGTGGTAATGGTACGGCAACTGGTTGGCCTCTCATTCCCCAGATATCATTATAGTTTAAGGCCGCTGCCTTGACACTGAAAACAACTTCATTTGGCTTTGGTTTTGGATCAGATAATTCTTTTACACTTAGGATTGATTTGTAATCATCATTTGGAGCATACTTGTCATAAACAACTGCTTTCATATTTGTAATCGTTCAATTTACCCCTAATATATTTTCCCTAGGAAACTACTTGCGGTTAATCTTGAAATCTCGTTTGGGCTGTTGTGTTGATAATAGAATTTGCTTTAACTGGTCATCAGAAATTTGTGAATTTAGCCTTCCTTGAGATGCCAATCCTAAGAGATAGTTTTCAACCATTGCTGCAAGATCGGGTTTAACCAATCTAACATTATTCAGTCTTAATCTAGCTTCAGCTGTTAGAAGAGTCTTTAGTGCATTTTCCTTTAAAGCAGAAACTTCTGCATCGCTTGGATTTCTATCATCATTTGGATTGTGAGAGCTCATGATCCTATTAGGAATATTTCTTCAGATTTGGATTCTTTGCAATTAATTCATTCAAGATCTCAGTTGATAGCCTATCAAGTTTCTTCATACCCTCATGAGATATCGTTCTACCCTTCCCTTCAACCTTATCTAGATAACCTAATTTTTCTAAACTGTGTACTGCTGTTCTAATTATTGCACCACCAGCATCTCTGTGATGAGCTCCTCCATAACCAACAGGTTTTGTACCTCCGTACATTGATCTTAGATCATTTATACCAATAGGTCCGTGCAAGTAAATTTTTCTTAGAAGAGATGCGCATCGGGTATAATACCAATCGCCCTGTTGCGGAGGTTTTACTGCATGAGCACCAGTCTTAACAAATGGAATCCAGCTTGGTTGTACAATATCTTCGGTTTTTAGAGTCTCAGATAATTTACCTATCAACAAATCCGCTGGTACATCGTATGCCTTTGCCATAAAAAGCAAAATTCAAAGTTCGTCTTATAAATCATTGACCTATTGGAATTTGTTTTTTAATTATCTTTCTATATGTATGATTACAGAAAATGCAGGTAATGCGTATTGATTTGATATTACTTCTACCTATTCTTATTCTCGCTGTAAATCCTGGCACAATAAATTTTTTACATTTTTTGCAATAATTTGCCCTCAGTTCATATGGCATCCTAATGCGATATTTTGTACAGAGCCTTTTGGCCAGCACTGCTTGCCTTTCTGCCAATTCTGGATTAGATCTTGCATTAGATATAGCATTTTTAATCAGGATTTGCATTCGTTCTATTATAAGATCCTTAATTGCAGGTTTCATGTTGTTTAATAATTCCCACCCTTAAAATACAATCTTGCTCTCGCTTGTAATAGCAGAATCTGCATTAGAACTAGTACCTATAGAATTACAAAGACACAATTCGGTCATAGCATCCGCTAAAAGATTTAACAAGAAACCATCTGAGATTTTGCTTGACATATCATGGCATTTTGCTGCAATGAAGGGAATCAAAAATGAGATAAAAAGAGGAAGACCAGATCTAGTTCATTTTTCACTCCTTGAGGCTTGTAGTATTCCTCTTTATTTTCAAGACAAGATGAATGTGTATGTTCACACCATTGATGATAAGGTAATTTTCATAGGACAAAATGTGAGATTACCAAAATCATATCATAGATTCATGGGACTTGTTGAAAAATTGTATGCCACTAAAGAAATCAAAGAAAACAACAATACACTTCTTAGATTGAAAGATATGAATTTTGGTGATTTAATTAAGAAAATTAACCCAGAACAGACAATTGCACTTTCAAGCAAAGGTATCAAGAGCTCTTATCAAAAATTAGCTGAGGAGATAAAAAACAACACTTGTCTTGTAATAGGAGGATTTTCAAAAGGTCAATTTGCAGATAAGAATCAAGAATATTTTGACAAGACAATATCAGTGGACAACAATCCACTTGAAGCTCATATCATAATTTCACGTATTCTCTATGAATACGAAAAAAGAATTATTATGTAGGTCCAAGATTGGCACAGTGAGCGGTCGTAGTATAGTTTGGTTAGTACACTGGCCTTCCAAGCCCGTTACCCGGGTTCAAATCCCGGCGACCGCATACTAGTATTTCATCAGTAGACTATTCCAGTGTAGACCAGATATTGGATAGAACTAACAAATGTATTATCATCAATTTCATCTGTAAACCATAGGTGCGCATTTTTCTGGAGCCAATGAGGTACTGTTGAGATAGTACTTTTTTCATTATTTGACCTGACTATGTTATGCTCTACTAGATAATCAATTGCAGAGTAAAAGTCTGTATCATATGCATTTCCATCTGACCATGAGCCTGCTACTTGTTTTATCCAGGTAGGAATAGACGTATTTGTCGCATTCTGTGTATTTTTGCTATTAAAAAGATAGAACCATGCAATACCAGTTTTTGTACTATCCTTCAGGTGTCCACTTAGAAATACATCATTTTTTACTTGAAAGAATGAATTTTCAGATATATTATTTGTTCGAAAAGTAATTTTTGTACCATTTTCAAATGATGGATAGTCTGTGAAGCTTAGTACTTTGATAGTAAACGATCCATTGTTTGTCTCGTCAGAAGAAATTTCTTTTGTGATTATTTTTCCTCCTGCTTTGTCAACCAGTTCAGATGCAAATTGTGTTTGGAGATAGTTTATTATTTTATGATCAGGGTCAGCAAAGGAATAGTCGATGTTTTCTCCAGGTTGTAGATTGCAGGTTTCCTGCTGCCACAAGGAAGAATTCTTTATTGCATCAATCATAAGTTGGCCATGAAGCAATTCATGATACAATATAACTAAATTTTCAATATTATGCAGTTGTGGGTCTATTTGAGTATCATTAGATATGACTTGTGGATTGAGTCGAAGTTCATTATTACAGTCTAGAGAAATTTTTCCAGCCTGCATGATTTCAGAGCAATGCCATGTGTAAGAACCTCCTGTAACTATATCCTGATGAGTCGTATTTTCATCAAATTTTGCCAATTTGGTTTTGATTGTTGTTATAATTTGATTATTTGTATCATGGAAATTACAAGAAAAAATACTTGTCATTGGTTTTTGAAATGTACCAATTACGTCAGATACATCTTTTTTTGGTGCATCAACTGTTTCAAATTGAGCAAGCAGTTGATCAAATATGGTTTTTTCTTCATTTGTGGGGGATTCGTATAACGCATATGCAGGAATGATATTTATGATTAGTAATATTGCACTAAAAATTCTCACATACTTCAATAGGGAAGAAACTTGTAATTCAGTAATTAAGAGTTAGGAATAGATTGTATTTGATGCTTTAATTCATCCCAAGCAGGTTTTGGATTGTTGTTTACATCAAACAGTCCACTACCACATAGATACGCTGCAGTATTGTTCAAGACTTCATTGTTACCAAATATGGAGTTACTAGCTTGGTTTAGCGAGTTGTAACATGTATCAACAGGTCTATCATATTGCCTATACCAAGTTAGAAACTCAAAATCAGATTGATTCTTTTTATAAAAGTCATATACAATTTTTACAAATTTTTGTTGGTCTTCCTTTGTTCCATTAACAGACTTGTCAGTACTCCAACCAACTTCCATCAGCGCTATTTTCTTACCCTTTGCAAAGTCAATCATCTCTTGCAAATTGGCACCTTCTTTCTCTACACTATTACTTTGATAATATAACAAATCTACTGGCGCATAGGAATATGCTACAAAATCACCTTGGTTTAGTTTTCCTACAATATCCCCCTGAGCGTTGTTTAATACATCATTTAGCGAGAACCAGTTTCCAAATTTGACACTTGGATGATTTGCTTTTAGTTTACTGTATACACCATTGAAGAAATCCACATATTGTGGAATTTCATTTGGATGATCTCTAAAGTAGTTGTCAACACCACCTCCAATTATCACATAATCTACTATGTAATACCTTGAAAGTATAGCATCAAGGGTGGTTACTGTTTGATCCTGAAGTTTTTGATCAAGTTGTGGTTTTCCCATCCAATCTGGGAATGGTCCTAAAATCTGATTGTTGATTACTGAAAAGTAAAGTGTGACGTTGAGACCTTGTTCACGGTTTAGTCCCATTAGAATATCTGAATAGCCCCAGTTGTAAGCTCCTTGTTTTGGTTCCATGAGAGGCCAAGAGAGATAGACATTACTTCTTCCTATTCCTGTTGATGCGGCTTGAGCATATGCATCTTTGATTTCTTGAAGAGTTGGTTTTTGAGTAGGAGGCATGATAACAAGTCCAAGTTTTGGATTATGCAAAGAACTTCCAGTTTGATTTATAGATGGTGATCCAATTTGTTGTCCAGTTTGTAATTGGGGTAGTAACACAAAGAAAGTCACCGCAATGGCTACTGCAACTCCTGCTCCAATGGCTGCACCTATGATTTTCTTATTCAATAATACTTTCAAGAATTGAAGATACTAAAAGAGTTTTGATTTGGAGGAAATACTATCCAGATGTACAACCGCTATATCCACATTCTATACATACACTACATCCTTCTGCAAACACCAAGTTGTTTTTGCATGTAGGACACAATCTTTCTTCCATTTGTTCTGGTGTGAGTGCTGGTGTTGGGGAAGATACTACGCTATCTGGAATTTTTATCTGAAGTGCTCGTTCTATCTCAGTTTTCAGATATGCGTTTGTAACATTCTTTGAGATATAATCCGTAACATATGGACTTGCAGTAACTTGGAAGTTCTTTTGAACATTATTTCCTGTCATGTGCAATACTTGCTCGTGTCTTGAACCATCTCTGAATACAGTGATTCCTTTTAGACCAAGATCATGGGCTAGTAGATATGCTGCTTTTACATCATCTGATGAGACATCATTTGGCATGTTGATTGTTTTTGCAATTGCATTACCTATCCAGCGTTGCCATACTCCTTGGGCCATCAGGTGATCAGCCCAGTGTATGTCCATTGCTGTGACAAATATCTTTTGCATCCATTCTGGAATCTCTGCTATTCCCTTTACAGAACCATAGTTATTTGCAATCTTTTCTAGAATTTGATCGTTGTATAGACCATGTTCTTTGAGAACTGCTTCAAATATTTTGTTTGTATAGAAGAATCTACCCACAGTTACTCTCTTTTCAAAGACTAGGGCAAACATTGGCTCCATTCCGTTTGAGCAGTCAGATATCATGGACAATGTACCTGTAGGAGCAACGGTTGTTGTCAAGACATTTCTAATACCATGCTTCTGAATTTTGGCAATCAATGCGTCCCAATCATAAGTACGGGCACTTTTTGGTTTCTCATAGTATCCAGCAACAGGAATTTTACCTTCTGGATATTCTGTTTTTGAGCAGAGTGGGAATGGTCCTCGTGTCTTTGCAAGTGCAATGCTTTCTTCCATGGAATAGTATGTTAGTGCTTCAGCAAGTTTCTCTTGGAATTCATATCCTTCTTGTGAGTTATATGGAATTCTTAATTTGAACAATAGATCTGCAACACCCATCACTCCAAGCCCGATTCTCCTAGAGTCTTTTGATGCCTTGTCAATTTCTGGAATTGGATATGTATTGACATCTATCACATTATCAAGGAACCTAGTTGTCTTTCTTATGGTTTCTTCATATCTTTGCCAGTCAAATTCGTATTGACCGTCTGCTTTTCTCTTGACATAATTAGATAGATTGATCGAACCAAGGTTGCATGATTCGTATGGATAGAGACTTTGTTCTCCACAAGGATTTGTTGCTCGTATTGGTTCGCCTCTTGCTTTAGCAAAAACATTGTATTTGTTTATGATATCAAAGAAGATCAAACCTGGTTCACCACTTTTCCATGCAGAAAGTGCAATAAGATCAATCAGATGATGTGCGTTTATTTCTCTTACAGCTGATTTATCTTTTGGAGATCTGAGAGTGAATTTTCCATCTGTTGAATTGACAAGTGCTTCCCAAAAGTCTTCCCAAACTCCTACACTTACGTTAAAGTTTTCAAGAACACCTGGTTTTGTTTTAGCAGTGATGAATTTTTCAATATCGGGATGCCATGCTTCTATGATTCCCATGTTTGCACCCCTTCGTTTTCCACCTTGCTTGACTACTTCAGTAACAGTGTTGATGATATTCATAAAAGAGACAGGGCCAGAAGCTACTCCAGATGTGGATGCTACCATGTCTCCCTCTTGTCGTAAATCTGAATAGTTGATACCAACTCCACCTCCAGATTTGAATATCAGTGCAGCATCAGAGGATGATTTCATTATCTTTTCCATGTCATCTTCCATTGCAAGAACAAAACATGCAGAAAGTTGACCTAGTCGTGCACCAGCATTCATCATAGTTGGAGAATTGGGCAAAAAGTCTTGAGCAACCATCAAATCTGCAGATTCTTTTATACGTTCAGTATATTGTTCAAACTTGTTTGCAGCCAACATGGTCAGCAATTCTCTGAAGCTAATTTTCATCTGGCCATGCTTTGCCAAGTCTATGTAATGATTTATCATTGATCTAAAGTGATATTTGTTAAGATAGTATTTTCCTATCTTGAATTTGTAGTTAAAGTCATCAAGCTTGTCTAGGTATCTTGCTGCCTCCTCTACACTTTGGGTATTACCGCCTTCAATTTGAAATATTGATGGATCCCTTATGACATCTGCAAGACCTACCAGAATAGCAACTCTTTCAAACATTTCACCTGGACTTTCAGTTATCTGACCTTTGTTATTTCTAAGCAGATATCGTGATGCCAAGACTCTCAAGCAATTAAGATCAAATTTCTTTGCCACGCTATCAAGAGATTTAGATTCTAGAACCTTCATTTTCTCTTCTCGGACTCTTCGTCGTTCATGTCTGTATAGGATGTACGCTTTTGCAATCTCACCTAGTCCTTCCTCAATCAGTGTAGACTCTACCATGTCTTGGACATCTTCTACACTTGGTGCTTCTGAACCAGAAAATCCCCGATTCACAAGTTTTGTAAGAACGTGGTTTGCTAGTTTATCTGCTAGACCATGATCTGATCTTCCGCAAGCAACGAGTGCTTTGTAGATTGCGTTTGAAATTTTATCTCTTTGGAAATCGGATACTCGACCATCACGTTTCTTTACTTGCAAGATCGAATTTTCTATTTGTGAAAAATCTGTCAACTTACTCCCCTCAACCCTATCAAATGGGAGTTAAATAAACACTGCGGCAAAAAATAATTTTCTAAAGCTAAACTTTGGATCAATTTTATTGACACCGGTACAACTTCCATGGTATTAGATCGTCTCAGGGCAAAATAAATTTTAAGGAATTCACTAAAAATTTAATATAAATTCCAAATTAATCCAAAATTTTCATTCATTAAATTATTAGCCTTTCACAGGGTGAGAGTTATGCTAGTATGTAAGGTGACTTGCACACTGAACACTTTTCAGCGATCTTTTCCTCTTTGAGACCACAGTTGCTACATATAGGCACCTTTTTGATAGGTCTGAAGGATCCCAATAGCTCACCTGCTTTTTCTATTGCTTTCTTTATTCCTGAAGAATCCATTGTGTCTGGGATCTTTAATTGAATTAATAGTCCACCATTAAGTATTTTTGAGAAATAGTTTGATTCTACGATCTTTTCATTTTTAGTATTCATCTCTACTATCTCAGAGGCATCAAGAACAACCCCTTCTGAATATGACTCTCCCATAGCATGGTTATTAATTGACATTTTGCCATATTTTTCGCCGTCAAGAGATGAGAAACGACTTGCAGCATCACTCTCAGTCATGGTCACAATAACATTATCTCCCATTTCTTTTCCTTTTTTGGTGGCTACCTCCATAGCAGTGTTTATCACTTTGGCTAGGATTTCATGTCCAGCCTTGTTATTTTCGTATCCTAAAATACCATAAACCGCCTCCTTGAGCCCGATCAGATTAACAACTAGAGTTACTGATCCCTTCTGCATATACTGTGTATTGTTTGCAAGGATGGGATTAAGACCACGTCTTGTTAGATCAGATATCTCTTTCTTTCTCAGAGACATGGCTGCTAATGCTGGCTTCATCAATAGTGCCAATCTTGCTCGGAAATAAGTTTCATCTTTGTTTGATTCAAAAGCAAGTCTTGGCATGTTAATTGATAAAGACTCTAAATTGATCGAAGTCGTTCCCACATTCTTTGTATCTCCTCGTGCCAATCCTTTGTTGGATACCAATCCTTTAGCAAACATAACGTGTCCTCCTAATGCAATCACATCTGCTAAAATTTCTGAATAATCGCCTATCTTGGCTTTTTCATAATCAATTACTAGTCCTATTGAGGGAAGTGGTGTTGATTTTACATATTTCTTATACGCTTGGAGAATGATTCCAACTATCTTTGGTTCTGTTCCAATGGAAATTCTAAATGAAGCAAGTGTTCCGTTTTTTCCATACTTTGGTCCTGCAGATATTTTTGCAAAACAACTTGCAAGTTTTTCTTCAATTTCAGGTAAATTCTTAGAATATTTTTGCAATACAGTAATCAATCCATCCATGACTACTTCCTGTGATGCCTCTTTTATGAGAAGACTTGTTAGCAGAGATAAGGAAGTGAAAAGATCATCTAGTGAACTTGGCGATGATGTTCTAGTTACACCCAAGAATTTTCCTCGCAAGTCAACGCCTTCTTCGATAAGTTCCTTGATATTCACAAATATCGTGTCTGGTAGAAGTGACCACAAACCAGCATTTGTTATATGAAGATCTCCTGAGAGATGAGAATCAGCCACATCTTTAGGTAGAGTGTTTAAGACAAGATACTCTCCAAACACATTCTGTCCTGTTTTAAATAACAAACCTTCAACTCCATTATGGATACCATCCACGTTAGTTAGCATCTCATGAATATCATAACCAGGTAACCCAAATCTTGCCAGTTTATGCCTATAATCTTCATGACCCTGTTCTAAGAGGACAGAATTGACCATTTCACGTATAAGCGAAGATGTAAGATAAGACGTCTGAAATTTGTATATTCTGTTCTCCACTTCCTCAGTAATTTTTTGAGCAAGTTCAAGCGGAAGACTACCTTCTCGAACCAGTGATTGAATAATCTTATGAGAATTGAATTCTTCTATTGATTCATGCGAGGTTCTGACATACATCTTACCACTTTCAATAATAGATCGCTCCTCAATCTGTCTTGCAAGACTTAGTACTAGTTTACCCAAGTTAGTAATAGTATATCGCCTTTCAGACTTGTTTAGGGCTACAAGAGACTGTCTTAGTAATTTTCTCAAGTGATATGCAAACTTGCCACTTTCCTTTTTTGATTTAAAGCCGGCAAGAGATTTCAATTCAGAATAAGTAAGAGGTCCCTTTGAGTTTAGTATACGTAAAATATCAATTCTATTTGGACTTGCCATAACAGAGAAGATCATTCTTACACGTTTTGATGCTGATTGTAATATTCCACCACGTTTTGGATCTCCAAAGTCCTCGCTTAATTCCATGGAATTGTCTAGAGGTTATCAGTAATTAAGATTTTTGACTAATTTGATCTTACGGAAGCTTTTTAGATCAGTTTTTCTGTACATCCACACTAAATTCGGATGGAGATAATGTCTGTCCACAGGATGGACATTTGCTGTTATATGGTCGCATTACATCTTTTATTGATTTTAACATACGCATATTTGCAATTTTAGCTCCACATCTTCCACAAACAACATCAACAGACATTACAAACTAATGTCATAGTAAATATTATAAAAGAGATTTTTTGAATTTTGTTAATCAGTTTAATAAATTTGGTTTACTGTTTTTCTATTATGATCCCACGTTGATCATAACCGGTAATTCTTGCTCTTGTTCCCAAGGGGAGATCCTCTGGAGTTTTTATTCCTGCCATAAAACCGGAGATTCTCAACTCAGAATCATCTAATTTCATGACTACCCATGCATATGGAACATATTCTTCGTATCCGTCCGGGGGTACAGTGATTATGGTATAAGTGACAATGAAGCCTTTACCATCAACTATTGTGTTCTCAAAGCCCTTATTTCCGCAGTTTTGACAATAATAGGTAGTAACAAGATGATGATGTCCACATTTTGTACATTTTCTAGTGAGAACCTTACCTAATTTGGCATTGTTGGCGAATTCTTCTTTTGTTAGCAATTTTATACACTTTTGAATATATGTACAGCACAGCTGGCACCTGTTGCACCAAAATTATGAGTTAATCCGATTTTAGCATCTTTGACTGTTCTTTCTCCTGCTTTTCCTGTTAATTGATCAAAAACTTCTGCCACTTGACCTATCCCAGTTGCACCTATTGGATGACCCTTTGATTTTAGGCCTCCAGATGGATTGATAGAGATATCCCCATTAAGTTTTGTTCTTCCTTCACGAACAGCTTCAACAGCTTTTCCTTTCTCGAAGAATCCCAAGTCTTCAGTGTCAACTAGCTCTGCAATCGTAAAGCAGTCATGAACTTCAGCAAAATCAACATCTTTTGGAGATATACCTGCCATCTTGTATGCAGCCTGTGCTGCAATTCTCGTGCTTGGTATTGTAGTTATATGATCTCTTCCTTGTAGTGCGGCAGGTGATCCACCCCTACCTGATCCAATAACTTCAACATAATTTTTTGTATGCGCCTTTGCAAATTTTTCACTACATAATATAACAGCACTCGCTCCATCAGAAAATGGACAACAGTCATACAACTTTAAGGGACTTGCAACTACTGCAGATCTCATTACATCGTCTATTGTAATTTTTTTTCTAAGATGTGCCTTGGGATTGAGAAGTCCGTTATCATGATTTTTTACTGCAACCATTGCAAGATCCTCTTCTGTTGCTTTGAATTCAGAAAGATATGCTCTTGCCATCGATGCAAATAATCCAGGAAATGAAGCACCAGCTCCTCCCTCATAAAAGAAATCAGAACAATATGAAAAATATGTTGTAGTCCACTCAGTACCAGTATGAGTGACTTTTTCTACTCCTGTTGCCAAGACAACATCATAAAATCCTGCGGCAACATTTGCATAAGCTTCTCTAAATGAAACAGAACCGCTTCCACATGCAGATTCAATTGAGAGAGATGGAACTTCAGGAATACCAAGGTTACTCATTATGACAGGGCCCAAATGAACTTGTTTGTCTGCAATGCCAAACACGTTAGAAATGTATCCTGCCTGAATTTCCTTTGGTCCTATTCCTGCACTTTCTATGGCATCAACCGATGCTTGAAGTGCGATATCAGTAATACTATCTTCTAATTTACCATATTTTGTACTGCCAGCCCCAATAAGACAGACTTTTTCCACAAATCTTGCTGACTAGATTCCATATAAAAATTCTTCAGTAGTTTCTTTAATTCGATTAAACAAATGACATCATTGAAGGACCAGATTACCCAGCTAACTGTTGTTAGGAAACGACCAGATTCTAGAAATTCTGTCAAAATAACAAAGAAAAACATTGGAAAGATCCAAAGCGAGATAAGACAATACTATGACAAAAATGGATATCTTTCTTGGTCAGAGAAAAAGAGAAAATATGTCATCTTAGGTACAAATACACCTGTCAATGGCCTTGTAGAATGCCCTGATTGTCACATAGGCAAACTTCTCATAATCAGATCTCGTCAAACAAAAAAGCGATTCATAGGATGTTCAAATTACTATAATGGTTGTAGGGCATCATCCCCATTAATACAAAGAGGTATGATTTGTGCAACAAAGATTTCTTGTAAGATTTGCTTTTGGCCAATCATTTTACAAAGATATTCCAGAAAACAAAAGTGGGCAAGACAATGCTCCAATATGCGGTGTGCAAGCAGGATTAAATCTTAAGATTAGTGTAAATGTCAATACGTCTGTTTCGTAAAAGTGGAAGTTTTTGTCTCACTTGTTTGACTTCATCTAGTGATATGTCAACAATTCCAATTCCTTCTTTTTTCTTCATATCAAGAAGTATTTTTCCATAAGGATCTACTACCAAGCTTCTTCCGCAGTAAATGTTTCCCACTTGATCTGGAGATATTACATAACAACCATTCTCAATTGCCCTTGTCTTGTTTATAGTAAGCCAGTGTTCTTCTTTCATTTTTCCTTGGACCCATGCTGATGGTACTACAAGAATTTCAGAACCTGATGAGGCCAATATTCTTGACATTTCAGGGAATCTAAGATCATAGCAAATCATCATCCCTGTTTTTCCTGCATTGGTTTTTACTGGCTTTGTGATTGATGAACCAGGATAAAGTTTAGCAGATTCTTTAAAGCCAAGTGCATCATAGAGATGAATTTTCCTATATGTCGTTATGACTTTGCCGTTTTCGCCTATAAGAAAAGACGTATCATACACTCTGTTTGGTTTTGGGCTTTTTTCATATAATGTACCAATAACTTGTATTGAATTTCTTTTTGCTTCTTCAGATATTGATGAGACAAATTCTCCACTTATTTTTTCAGCAATATTTGCAAGAGCTGCAGAAGATTGAGATGATGCTGTATAATACATCATGAATTCTGGAAATGTACAGAGCTTGGAACCTCTTCGTGCTGCTAGTGATATGTATTGTAGAATTTTTTTTAAATTATTGTTTTTGTCTGTTTCTGCGCGCATCTGAACTACAGCAATTTTTGTCACAAGTTTTGTGAATTATTATAAAATAAAAATGTGTTTAGAGAGGATTTCCTGCCATATACCAATTTTCTTTTGGGTTCTCTTCGAAAACCACAATAACATGGCTTTCTTTTGTCTTTAGAATCTCAACTGCTGATTTTGTAATGGCCCTTGCATATTCCTCTTTTTGTTTTTCAGTTCTGCCCGGATACATTGAAATTGTTATGAGGGGCATATCTCACCAATAAATATACTGGATTTATTCCTTAGTAATCATCAAATTTGTTGATTTCCCTAAACGTATATGTAACATAAGATCTGTATCCGACAGGTTTTGGATTTCATCTCTAAGGGGTAACATGTCATAACAAATTTGCCTGAATTTCTATAATAGTATTTTATGAATTAGACTGAAATTATTCCAATTTTGATCAAGTATTGAATTCCAGCTGCAAAGGTAGAATCGTCAATTTGACCATTAGCCCATAATCCGGCATTAGATTTTACCCATTGCGGTATTTGTACGCCAGGACTTGGTTGACCAGATGTTGTTGGTGGAAGCTGAATTATTCCCTGTTTTATCAGATATTGAATTCCTGATGCAAAGGTAGAATCATCAATTGAATTTTGTTGCCACCATTTTGCATCATTTCTTACCCACTGTGGAATTACAATTATTTGCCCAGTTTGATTTGTTGGTTGAGAATTAGATTGGTTGGTTGGTTGTTGATTTGATTGTGTTAATGAATCATCTTCTGTTACTGTAGAAGGTATGACAACATTTCCTCTTGCCATACCAATTCTTGTGGTATCAGGAACGCCATTTGTAGTAATTGATTTTACTTTGATAACAATACTATAGATTCCATTACTAGGCAAGTTTACTGTTTGTGTATCTGCACCATTTTTGGCAACAGCATCAATCTTTGACCACAATACACTTTGATCTTTGTCAAGTATTTGGATATCATAATTTACATCACCTGCTACTTGCTGTTCTGTAAATGAGTCATAAAAGCCAATATTCAGATTATTTTGCGAATTTGCTGACAAGCTTGTAGGATTCCAACCAAGCTTTACATGCCAGCCTCCAAAGTCTGTCAACAATGAAGCAGACGATTGTACGTTTGGTTGTTCTGGTGCTACTTTGAATTCAATGTCACTAGTTCCACTTGGAATAGTCTTTGACATGTTTATCAAATCAAATTTGTTAAGAAATAGATGGACTATCATGTAATCCCCAATTGTATAAGGATCAACAATTATTCTGCTCCCAGTAAGAGCATACCCTTGAGCACTTGCTGCATATGTTGGTGTATCAGAGAAGGCAGTAAGTGATTTTGGCACTCGTAGCTCTTCATGTATGAATATTGGTCTATCTTGGAATCTACTTACATCCCAGTCAAATGGCATCTTCCAAGAAAATTGCTTTGTGGATTGATCAAAGTTAAAGTCTGATGTCTTGTCATAGTATGAGATTAGCGTAGTATTGTATGGATTATTTTGATAAGTAACATCCTGTGTAGATACATCTCCAACGCTGAGATAGGAATCAAATTTTGGCGGATTTGATTGGTCAATCAACGTATTAGCATAATCAAGAGCCAAAAGTTCCATATGAAGATGATAAAGACCTCCTTCTGCAAGTATTGGTGCAACAACAGTTACATCATCATCTTGTGACGTCCACCCCCCTAACACCGGATCGCGATCACCATATACTGTCCAATGCCCTACAGTACCACCGGGTTGAAACTTTATTGTAAGATATCCTGTATGAGTATAGAACAAGTCGTTCATCAACATTGTATCTCCTTTTGTTGCGTTGATGAAAAATGAAACATTGCTTATTGTAGTATTGGTGTTTGCGTCAAAAAATCTAAACTGTATATATCGGTCTTCTAAATTATTAGAAGTTATAACTGGCGGATTGAGTTTAATGAAAGCTGTAATTACCCTGTTTCCAATGCTTGCTTGAACATTTTCTTGGGTAAAACCATCACCATATGCTTTCTGTGGAATAAATGGAACTACAGATAATAAAACTACCAAGCCAAGAACTAGTGGCAATGTGTTCCTGACATAAAGTTTCATCAATTGAAAAAGACCCTACAACCTATTTAATTCTTGAGCATCAACCATGTCTTGACATAAAATTATTAACAAGATAAGATAAAATTATGAAATGAAAAGATGGTCAAAAATATCATCGATTTTCGGAATATCTATTGCAATATTGGCGTTGTATTTTGTATCAAGTTCAGGAATTTATCATTTAGGAAGTACAGTATTTGCACAAAGTTCCTCGCTTACAATAATTTCACTCTCAAGTGATAACAAGCTTATCGGCGGCAGTCAATTTGTGATATCACCAAATCCATTTACAGGTGCAGGAAATTATACAATTGTAGACAACTCTGCGGATGATACGGAAAAAGACAAAGATGGCGTAATTACTTTATCAGCAATAAAGAATGGAAACTATACCATAATTCAAACAGGAATCAAATCAGGATATAGTGTAGAACAAATCCAAAAAATAGTTCAGGTGAATAATTCGTCTGCCGTAGCTACTTTTACTGATCTACCTAGCAGTAATGTTACCACATCTTCAGCATCTACAAGAGGCATTACATACACAACCAAGTTTGAATGTGGTTCAATATACGCAGGAGAAGGACCCCTAAGACCCGGTCATTATGATACAGACATTAGTTTATTTAATAAACAAAAATCTCAAACTCAAGTTCTTTGGAATGCTGTACTAAATAATGGTCCCAATTCAAATGCCATTTTACTAAAGATGAGTTCTGAGACATCAAAGAGTATAACTTGTCAGGATATCAGAACAGCACTTGGAAACAATAATGAAAATTTTGTAGAAGGATTTACTATCATTAGCGTTCCATTAGATGCAGCATTTAATGGAGGAGAAACCATGGTAAGCTCTTCAAATGATATCAATGTGTTAGATGTTCAAGCATTTTATACTGCAAATGCATTGGATACTCTTCCTCACGAAGTGATTGTGGATAAAATTTCATTTTATATAATTCAAGACGGAAGCGGAAAGATTCCATCTAACATGATGCAAAAAACTTTGGATATTTCCATGCCATCAGGACTAAATCAAATATCAGATACTGAAAAGAAAGTAAAGGATGCACTTGCAAAGCAGTATACTCTTTCTGATGATGACTTGGCAAAAATTGTGATTAGGATAAAAGATGTCTCAGTTGGAGTCGGAGTTTTAATTGATGATCATGCAATATCATTATCCACAGTAAAGCCTGAGCTAGGTTCACAATAAAATAAAAATAATAAAAAGGAAGTTAAGTTAGTTTAGAATTTTGGAATTCCTCTAGTCTTTGCAGCAAATACTACCATACTCATTACAGCAATTGCAAGAACGATTGATGCGACTGGACCGAATTCTGGTACAGTTGCATTACCTGATGTGCCCATTGTCATATTTGACATTGGAGTTGTAGTACTTGATGTGGTGCTAGCTGCTACAATTACTTGACCTGTCATCCATGGATGGACAGTGCAAAAGTAATTGAATGTGCCTGCATTTGCAAAAGTAAATTGGTATGTACCAGCTGGTTTGATCAGATTACCGCTATCAAACA
>JANWLA010000059.1 GCA_025451075.1 Nitrosotalea sp.
GAGACCAATGGACTTTACTCCAGGTCAACCAGTACCACTCTATAGAAACTCTGTGTTCGTAAAAGGTTGGACTGAACTAATAGATTAAGTCCGGCATCAATTTCTCTTTTTATTATTTTTATTTCTAGACTCCGTTTTCTACATATATGGTACGCTTTTCATAATATCCTATGAGTAAACCAGGAAATCTTTGGAGAAAGGTACATGGCAAGATTGCAAAAAAACCAACAAACTTTAGCTGGTTAATCAGCGACAAGCTAGCTGGTAGTGGAATGCCAACTTCTATTTCTGAAATAGACTGGGTACTAAAACAAGGAGTAAAGTCCATTGTTACAATGACTGAGAACTCACTTCCAGAATCATGGGTAAAGAATGTAAAATACCTACACGTTCCAACCGAGGACTTTTCTGCACCTGATATGGAACAAATTGATGAAGCAGTTGAATTTATTCGAATTAGAATTGAAAACAATGAACCTGTAATGGTTCACTGTGCTGCCGGAATTGGAAGAACAGGTACAATTCTTGCTTGCTATCTTATCAAATATCAAAAGATCTCGGCAAAAGAAGCTATACAAAAAGTACGAAAAGAAAGACCTGGTTCTATTCAGTCTGAATCACAAGAAATAGCAATTGGTCTATACTACAAATTCCTAAACAAGTAAGTTTACTCTGGTATAGATGTAGTTACCATCTTGCCATTTTCAAGTTTGATAAACAAAAATCTGTTATCCTTGAAGATCAAAGTTATTTCATCATTTTTTTCTTCTACTTCAAGCAGTTCTTGTCCTCTGAGTCCATCGAATTTTGCCATACTGATCCACCAATAATTCCATTTATATCCTATTTGGTAACTTCGATCTCAATTTCTTTAGAGTGTGCAGTTTCATCAAATGGTTCTGTATAATCATGTTTGAACCAAGAGACAAAAACTTCTGCTCCTATCTTATGTTTACCAACACCAAGCTCTGATGCGCTAAATTGTATTTTTTCATCAAAGTCAAGAAATAGCTGTTGGGCTTCGGATTGGCTATTTGGAATGAATGGCTCAAAGTTCTTGGATATCTGTATCCAGACCTTTTTCTCTCCCATTTGAGTCAGTTTCGGGTTTCGTGTCCAAAAAAGGGCAGCTTTCTTGTACGTGTCTAGGGGCTTGCCAATTTCCTTCTTTCTAAGTCCGCTTGTATGGAGCTTTACTCCGTATCTTAGCTTGAAGGTGTTGTCGTGATTATTGTAAGCTTTTTCCCAATTTTTCTCATTGAAAGCTTCTCTAAGGGCTCCTGTTACAGAAAATTTTACGCTTACTGTAACGCTGTCTTCTACCTTTGGCTTATCGAAGGATTTCTCTAGAGAAATTTCGCTTATTGCATTTTTATCGCTAGTCAACTATTGGGGATGGTTTATATCCTCAATAAGTATTTTTTTGACTTACATGGATGTTCAACTGAAAAAATCTTCTCCAAAGGAGGTTCAATTGGACATAAGAAAATCAGACATTAGTACTCTCTATATAGTCCAATATGAGATGCTCAAGGATCCTACTGTAGAGTTTGCAGGTGTAGTCTTGAAACACCCACTTACCAAACAACTTGCCATGCGAGTAAATACCTCAAAGGGCAATCCAGTGAAGGAAATTGAAAAGGCAACAAAGACTGCCATGGAATATACAGACGAATTAAAAAAAGCAATTTTTTCTAAAATTAAAGGTGTCTAAATGAAATTCTGTCCCAAGTGTCAGGCACGATTAAAGATAGATAGCTCTGACTCTGAATTTGTATGTCCAAAATGTGGATATAGCGAGAAAGGGAGTAAGACCACAAAAGAAGTAAAAAATGAAAGTGTCTCTAACATTAATGTCCTAGACGAAAAAGAAAAAAAAGAAGCACTACCAACAATCCGAATAGATTGTGAAAAATGTGGAAACACTGAAGCTGTATGGTGGATGCTACAAACAAGAAGTGCAGATGAACCCACTACTCAGTTTTATCGATGCGTTAAATGCAGCTATACTTGGCGAAACTACGCATAAGGTTTAACTTGAACATTCTGGAGATGTGAGTAAGTTTGGTATTTTCTGCAAAGACTGGGGGTTCTGAAGAATGGAAAGCAGTCATATCTGCCATATCTACTCTAGTTGAAGAAGCTACATTCGAAGCTACAGGTGAAGGAATTGCTTTCCGAGGAATGGACCCATCACATGTTGCACTAATTGATATTGCTTGGCCTAATTCTGCATTTGAAAAATATGTTTGCGATGAAGATGTCAAGTTTGGAGTAAGAATAGATGAATTTTCAAAGTTGATCAAAAGAGCTGATAAAAAAGACAATATAGAAATCAGCATTTCTGAAGACAAGCTTTTACTTGTTACAATAGGCAAAAATAAAAAATACAAAATGCGATTGATTGAAAGTTCAGCAACTGATACACCGCTTCCAAAAATTACTTTTAATGCTAAGGTGGGTGTAACATCTGCAGAATTTGACAAAATACTTGGTGATATACAGGTAGTCTCCGAATATCTCTCAATTAATGCAAATCCAACAAAAGCAGAATTTTCAGGGCGAGGTGATTCTGGTGAGGCAATTATAACACTAGAAAAAGGAATGCCAGAGATGCCGGAGCTCGAGATAAAAGAAGATAGCAATGCAACCTATAGTCTGGAATATCTCAATAGCATAGTAAAGGCAGTAGGCGCTGTTGCAGGTACAGTAGTTTGTGAATATTCAAGTAAAATGCCACTAAGACTAGAATTTAAGGTAGCAAACATAGGCAGAATTCACTTTTATCTTGCTCCTAGAGTAGAGAGTTAAAAGATTTTAAGGATAATGGGTCGAGGTTATACTGATTTGAAACTTGTTCTAAAATTTGGCGGAACTTCTGTTTCCTCTTCACAAAATATACGAAATGTTGCAACCCTAATAAAAAAACTATCAAAAGAACACAAAATCATTCTAGTATTTTCTGCCATAAGCGGTGTAACTGATGATTTAATCAGAATAACAAATTTGATTCAAAACAGAAACAAGGAAGCTGCAAGTTCACTTGCAAAGAAAATTATCAAAATGCATACTGATATTGCAGATCAATGTGTCAAGAACTCAAAAATAAAAAAAGACTTGCTCAACAAGATGAAATCAGATCTTGATGAATTCCAAGATCTTTTACATGGGATGCTTTTACTTGGAGAAGTTACACCACGATCTTCTGATTACATGATCTCTTTTGGTGAAAGACTGTCCATCAATTTGGTGGCTTTTGCATTAAATGAGATAGACGTAAAAGCAGTACCACTTACAGGAAAAGATGTAGGAATAGTTACAGATTCTAATTTTGGAGGAGCAAAACCCCTTATGGATACCACGCGATTACATGTATCTCATACAGTAGAAAATCTTCTGCAAAAGAAGACCATGGCAGTAATCGGAGGATTTGCTGGTGCAGACCAACATGGTAACATAACCACCTTTGGAAGAGGAGGATCTGATTATACCGCAACTATCATTGCATCAAGTATCAAGGCAGATGAAGTCTGGTTAATGAGTGATGTAGATGGCTTGATGACAACTGATCCAAAAATTGTAAAAGATGCTAAACTAATCAAGGAAGTATCATACATTGAAGCAATGGAGATGGCACTATTTGGTGCCAAATACATTCATCCAAGAGCACTTGAGCCGCTTGTTGCAAAAAAAATTCCTTTACGTATACGAAATACGTTTAATGTAAATAATTCTGGTACACTAGTTACTGCAACTCCACAAGCTGATACTCAAAAAATGGTAAAATGTGTTAGCACAATAAGACATACTGGACTAATTGATGTTAGAGGTGGAAGCATGGTTGGTGCTCCTGGTACTGCAGCTACAATATTTTCAATTCTTGCAAAAGAAGGAATCAACATAATGATGATATCCCAGAGTCCATCCGAATCATCCATATCAATTATCGTAAAGAAAAATGACTTGGACAAGGCAGTAAATTCACTTGAGATGAACTTGCTTGGAAAAATAATCAAAAAAGTAGATGTCACAGTAGATGTGTCCATAATAGCTCTCATAGGTTCTGGAATGAGAGGAATAGCCGGAGTTGCTTCCAAAGTATTCACTGCTGTGGCAAAAAAAGGCGTAAATGTAATCATGATAGCACAAGGCTCCTCTGAGCTTAATCTTGCATTTGTAGTCAAAGACTCTGATTGTAATTCTGCAGTTCAGGCATTACATGATGAATTCAAGCTTGGCAAGTAACTGAAATTCTTTTTAAAAGCATATTTATGCAAATTAGATATTCATAGAATATGAACCGACTCTTACTTTTAGCAATCGTTGTAATAGTTGGAGGTCTTGTAGCTTCTCTTTCATTATTTAATGATCAACTTGCCAATGCTGGATCAACAAAGAAGATCCAGTTTACTCAAACAATTACATCTACACCAGATCCTGGAATTGGTCACAGCAATGAACAGATGGCAATAGTCTTGCCGCCAAACAATGGTTCTATTTATCATGGTTCAATTACATACAGTTCAAGCCAACCAGTTCAGGTTGTTATTTTACATCGAATTGACAAGAGTGATTCAAAGGGCCAACCAACTTGGACAGTAGACGGTAATACTCTTTATGCACAAACAACAATTGATCTAAATTCAACTGGTGGCAGTTTGGATTTCACAGGATCTGCAATTGGTCTTCATTCAACAAACTCTAGCCAATTTACTGCTACTGTAAGTGTAGATGGATGGATAAGAGTTACAACTCCAGAGGTCATTCAAGCTACCACTACACCACCAGCTGAAAATTCTACAATCAAACTACCACAAAGCACAATTCCAGTATCGATACCCATGCATCAAGGAATCGTTGATGGGAAAACTGTTTACTATATTATAACAGATTCAAGCAACAATCTTGTAGCTAATACTATTTCAAGTGACCAGAACTGGAAGGTTCAACTATCACCGGTATTGGCTCATGTTCCATCCATCTCATATGGTAACATCTTTGTCTTTACCAATGGAATTACAGGAAATGGAACACATGGATATCAAAACGACGTGTTGTCATCTACACCTTCTGATAAACAATACAGTCCATTAAGCAAAGTAATTGAAGTATCATGGGATGTAGGACGAGGACCATTCATTCTTAATTCCACTAAAGCAATTCTTGATGCAAACATGACAGGGAAGATAAAACTGACAGTTACTGATACAATCCTGAATACTCCAGAAGTAATTTGGGATGGTGGCACATTGAATGTGAGAACCAATAAGGTATTGTCAGATGAAACATCGTATCTGGATGGACAAGTACTTGGTATCAATGTGGATAACATGACAGCTACCTTTGTAGGACATAGAGGATGGGGACCTGATGGAAAGACAATATACTATATTATCACTGCAGGAACTCCCGAAGGCCCAGCACAAACAATGAAAATTCAAAATGTTCCATTGCTTTCAATTCTTGATTCGTCAGCAAGAGATGTCTATCAATTTGCTAACGGCCTGCAGGGAGCAGGACCATTTGGTTATCAAGAAGGAATTTCCAGTGCACAGCCAGGAGATTCTACTTACAGTCCCATCTGCAAAATTTCAATAATAACTTGGAATGATCCACAAAATACAAAAGTTCTAGAAAACAAAAATGACATTGATTTTGAAAAATTAGCAGGCAGCATTACTGTACAAGAAGCAACAACACTTGACAAAAACTATATCCTTGATTGTCCAATTGTAACTCCATAAAATCATCAAAAGGGATAAATTTACTTTGAAAATCTCCTAGTATGAATGGCCGGCAAATTGTTTATTGTAGGTGTAGGACCGGGCCACCATGATCATATGACTTTTCGAGCAAAACAGGCAATTGAGGAAAGTGACACAATTGTTGGATATGAGACATATGTCAACTTGGTTGCAGATCTAATTGAAGGAAAAGAAGTTCATAGATATGCAATGACTCAAGAGGTAGAAAGAGCACATCAGTGCATTGATCTTGCAAAATCTGGGAAGATAGTCTCACTTGTATCAAGTGGAGATCCTGGAATATACGGAATGGCTGGTTTGATCTATGAAATTTTGGCAGAGGAGGGATGGGACAGAAAGGCTGGTCTTAATGTTGAAATAGTTCCAGGAGTTTCATCGCTTAATTCTTGCGCTGCGCTAGTTGGTTCTCCACTTATGACAGATTTTGCTGTAGTAAGCATGAGTGACCTACTTGTTCCTTGGGAAATCATAACAAAAAGAGTAGAGGCAGCAGCTCAAGGTGATTTTGTTATTGTAATATACAATCCTGCAAGCAAAAAAAGAATCCATCAATTACAAGATACAAGAAAACTTATTTTAAAATATAGATCACCTAATACGCCAGTGGCAATTGTAAAGGGAGCATTTCGAGAATCCGAAGAAATTGTTCTGACTGACTTGGAAAACATGGAACAACACAATGACAAGCTTGGCATGATTACTACTGTGATAATTGGTAATTCTTCGACTTACATGTACAAAGATCTGATGATAAATCCACGTGGTTATACATCAAAATATAATATTGTAGAGCCACAACAAACAAGAAAATAGCATGGCACCAGTCCAGATAGGACTAACCTTGCCTCAGGGATGGCTAGATGAATTTCCTACTGATAACCCTCATGAACAATTTCTGTTTTCAAAAAATGTTGCATTAACTGCAGAAAAACTTGGATTTGAAGCAGGATATGTTTATGATCATTTCATTCCACATCCTGTAGATAATCGTGCCGAGACCTTTTTTGAGGCCTATACACTTCTTTCTGCCATTTCCTCTATAACATCAAAACTCAGGATAGGGCAAGTAGTTACCTGCAATTCCTACAGGCAGCCATCTCTTTTGGCAAAAATGACATCTACACTTGATGCAATAAGCAACGGAAGACTAGAGTTTGGTATAGGAGCAGGTTGGTTTGATTATGAATACAACTCTTACGGATACAAATTCAATGATCCACTAACACGAATTGAACAGCTTGATGAATCTATCACTATAATCAAAAAGATGTGGCAAAATCAAAAATCAAGCTTCAAAGGAAAACATTATTCTATCAAAAATGCTATCTGCAACCCAAAGCCCATTCAGAAACCGCATCCACCAATAATGGTGGGTGGGGCAGGAAAAAAACTCATGAAGGTCGCAGCAAGACATGCAACTAGGTATAATCATCCGTTTGGAACACCTGAAATTTTAGATGAAAAAATAAAACTCCTCAAAGAGAATTGCAAATTAATCAAAAGAGATCATAAAGAAATAGAAAACTCTGTATTGTTGAGAGTCTTGGTTGGCAAAGACAATGATGATGTAAAAGACATTATATCCAAATTAAAAAAGAAAAATGAATCTATTGCAGAATTTATCATACGCTCAAAGGATAGTATTGCATTAGGCACCCCTGATGAGGTAAGCAATTATCTGCAACAATACCAAAAGATTGGAATAAACTATTTTATTGTCAATTTTATAGGATTATCAAAATCGCTTGAAATGCTGTCATTGTTCTCACGAAAGGTAAGACCAAATCTCAAGTAGTTTTCTTTATTGCCTCTGAAAGTTCTTCGGTTAAGACAATTTTTTCTCTTATTGGCCTGATTATATCGGTGACATATTTGGCGACTGTAGCCTTTAGATCAGATGGATGCAACTTTTTCTGTGCAAAATCTCCCTCTAAATCTTGATAGTTTGTATAAGTAACATTACCACCAAATTTCTCTGGTCGCTCTACCACAACTTCATTGAATTCATGAAAAATAATATACTTTGAGATCTCAAGCACTGGATTTTTATCTACAATACCTTCAGGACACCATGCCTTTTTGAATTTTGAATTAATTTCTTCATCTGTGTCATGAACAAATATTCCAGATGTAGATTTTGATTTACTCATCTTGCTTGATACAAAGTCTGAATCAGAATCTGAGGCAGGTTCTGGCTCTCCAAGTCCAGCAAGAATATGGTGGTGAACTGCAACTGGTACCTTCCACTTCATTTTTGGAAAGATCTCTCTTACAAGCATGTGGATCTTTCTCTGATCCATTCCAGCATGCACGATATCCAAGTCCATTGTATGAATATCCACAGCTTGCATTGGAGGATAGAAGAGTTGACCAAGGTCAATCTTGTCTTTCTCCGTACTTCTTCCCATTATTGTAAGTGAACGCATGGTACGCTCAAGTGACATGTTTTTTGCAAACTTGACAAGATCCAACCAATAACCTCTTCTTGATTCGTAAAGTTGTGAACCTTCCACAATCTCAACTCCTGGGCAGAACATCTTGAATGCATCAGCATAGTATTTTGATACCATCCGTATTTTTTCCCAATCTCCTCCAAGTTTGTTGTTCAGGTAAGTGTGCCAGTCTGCCAAAAATACTGTGCATTTTACTCCAGCTCTGATAAAATCATTTATCTTAAATCCCGTCAGTATCAGGCTGCCAAGGTGCATGAAACCAGATATTTCAAGACCAATGTAGTGCTTGGGTTGTGAATTTGTATTAAACAAATTCAATAACTCTTCCTGAGTTACTACCTCTTCTGTAGGCTCTCTAGTTACAAGTTTAATTTTTTCTGTAACATCCATTCCAGTCAGATTCCTACATGTATTCCTATAAATTTAAGCATCAAGTTCTTGAATTGACTTTCTTGGGCGAGTACTGAGATAAAACGCATGTGCGCTTATCAGAAATGCAGCAAGAAACATCTTTGTTGCAAAGATGAGATTCCATGGCCTGCTTGGATCTGGATATGCTACCGTGAGAGAATCAATATCTGGAGTCGCTCCATTGATCATCCCTGCAGTAATTTGAGAACTTAGAAGAATAAAATTGTAAATTGTTTCATAGAGCGTAATTATTGCCAATCCCAAAAGCATTATCTGTACCATTGTAAGCTTCCATTTTGAAACAGTAACTGTTCTTTTCCAACCTATTCGTGAAACACAGTACCAACTAACAATTGATGTAAAAAATAACCATGTTAGTAACTTAGCAAAGTGAGGAGTTGGAAATTCTGTCTTAACCAGCACTTCTCCCATCACATATGTGCCCTTGGTCAACCATTCCTGTATCATGGCATAGAATCCAAATATGGTAATGGAACACATTATGAATGCGCTAACATAGAAAACATACAAAAATATCTTGTAACTAGAATCATTTTCTTGCAGGTGTACTTTCATTTGATCTCGGTGTATGTCGCCAAAATATAAGAATTGGTTTTAATTTAGGAAGTTTAATTATGGTGAAAATTTTCTATTGTATTATTGAAAATTCCGATAAATATACCAATTATTGAAAAAGACGAAATAAATGAAGTACGTTCCGTATTAACAGAGAAATCTCTCACAACTGCTGCAAATGCAGGTGGAAAGAGAGTACAAGAGTTTGAACAACTTTTAGCCTCTTATACAAAATCAAAATATGCAGTGGCGGTAAATTCAGGAACAGCTGCACTACAGGCTGCACTTTATGCCCTTGACATAAAACAAGGTGACGAGGTTTTAGTGCCGTCTTTTACGTTTGTAGCAACTGCCAATTCTATTATGTCAGTTGGAGCAAAGCCCGTGTTTGTTGATATACGTCCAGAAAATTATACAATGGATCCAAGTGATCTAAAAAAGAAGATTACAAAAAAATCCAAGGCAATAATGCCAGTTCACCTATATGGCAACTTTGCATACATGGATGAAATTTCCGAGATTGCTCACAAACATAATCTTGAGATAATTGAAGATGCGTGCCAATCACTAGGAACCACATACAAGAAAAAACAATCTGGAACATTCTCAAAAATGGGCTGCTTTAGCATGTATGCTGCCAAAGTTGTCACCTCTGGAGAAGGTGGAGCTATAGTTACGGATGATAAAACTCTCTTTGACAAATTGCGCAAGATCCGAAATCATGGGATGCTTCATGGCTATGATACCCAAATACTTGGACTAAACCTAAGACTACCAGAAATCTGTGCCGCCATAGCAAAGATCCAAATGAAAAAACTCCCAAAATTTCTGGAAAAGAGAAAAAAGAATGCTACAGTTCTCAATGAACTCTTATCTGATCTCAACGTTATCTTGCCAGAAGAAAGAAAGGGTGTCGATGTAAACTGGTATCTGTATACAATTGCTACCAAAAATCGCAATAAACTGATGAAACAGCTAAATTCACAAGGGATAGGGGCAACTGCATACTATTCCATTCCAGTACACAAGACTCCATTTTACAAAAAAGATCTCAAACTTCCTCTTACTGACTGGGCTGCAAGTTCTGTTCTCAGTATTCCTGTGAATCCTCTTGTCACAGAAAATGACTTGCATCATATCTCAACGGTATTGCACAAACTAATTGCATGAATCTAATTGAAGATATTGCAGGAGAACTGTGCAGGATTATTCTTCCAATAGAGGAAGAAATATTCTTTGGAGATCCAAAATCAAACATTGCAGTCTGTACCCTGTCAAGCATGAATCTACTAAAAGACATCTCAAAATCATCTATTATCAAAGAGGTTGCAATAGCAGGCAGGCTGCTATCTGAGAACAAGGGCATTGATTCTCTTGTAAGATCTATAATATCAAATGAAAAAATTGATACAATCATACTTTGTGGCAAGGACACACTAGGACACAGACCTGGTGACTCGCTTCTCTGTCTGTACAAAAATGGAACAGATACAAATCATATGATCATTGGTTCATCAAGCCCACATCCTGTCTTGACAGTTACAAAAAAAGAGATATCAAAATTTCAAGGACAAATAAAAATCATAAACAAAATAGGCCAAACTAGTATCTCACAACTAAAAAGCGTGATTGAAACTATAAAGCAAACTCAGTAACCGTCTATCTGTCTTTGTCTGTTTATCTGGTTCTTTTTCTGATATTCTTTTAGAATATCATCTGGGGTCATATTGAGCTCAAGTGATGCCTGAATAACAAAATGCCATATGTCTATTAGCTCTTCACGAGCTGCTGCTTCATCAAAAGCCGTAGATTTTTTCCACCATTTCCAGTTTGTGTTTCTCTGAAGTTCAACTGCTTCATGAATTATTGCTGTACAAAGTGCAGAAATCTTTCCCTGTGTATCTTTTGGATAACGATCAAGATTCATCATTTTTTCAAGATTTTTTTGGAGGCTGAAAATTGTATCTAGCTTATCATCCATGTTTTATTTTTTAATTTGATATCTATAACCTTTTTTAGAAATTGACCATCTTTTTGTATCTACCAAATCTCTTATTGATGTCTGGCCTTTTCAGTCCAGTTATTCCATATACTCCATATTTTTCTACTGCAAATGAACCCATGATGTTTCCATATGCTACAGCCTCTCTGATAGTTGAGATCTTTGTGCTATTTTTGCTTGAGAGGTATCCTATCATTCCACCTGCAAAAGAATCGCCTGCGCCTGTAGGGTCCACAACATCTTCCATTGAAAAAGCATGTGATGAAAATATGGTATCTTCATAAAACAATAGGGAACCATGTTCGCCTTTTTTTATTATGACATATTTTGTTCCCCACTCCATGATCTTTTTTGCAGCCTTGATCAGGTTGTGTGTCTTTGTAAGCAATTTTGCTTCCTCATCATTGATTACAACAGAGTCCACAGAACCCATCATTTTGATAACATCATTTCGTTTGCTTGATATCCAAAATTCTATAGTATCACACATTGAAAACTTGACCTTGTCAAATTCCTTTAGGATTCTAGTATTTTGTACAGGATCATTGTTTGCAAGATATACAAACTCTGACTTGCGGTACTCTTCTGGTACGACAGGTTTGAAATCCTTCAACACATTTAGTTCTGTTTTGTTGGTTGTACGTAAACTCAAAGTAGAATCGTAACTACCATCATATCTGAATGTCTTGCCTTTTGCATGAACTACTCCGCATGTGTCAACAAATCTATCCAGTATATTCTGATAACTTTTTGGAAAATCCTGACCTACGACTCCAATCAAACCTGGTTTGACAAAGAAACTCGCAGAGATTGCAGCATATGTTGCTGCTCCGCCTAATGCATTTTTAACAATTTTTGTTGGAGTCCTTATCGTATCATAAGCTATTGATCCAAATACAGTGAGCATATTTTTCTGGTTTTAGGAACCGTGTATAAATTCTCTGGCTTCTTGTTCTGTTGGATAATATGTAAATGGTACATTTACTGATATTATCGAGATTCCATACTTGCTTGTTCCAGTCAACTTGACATTGGGAACATTAGCACTTGTGTCATATTTATGAAGAATTGTATTGTCTGCAGTAAATGGGGCCTGCGAGGTAATTTTTCCTATAGGCGGTATCATCAGTGCTTGCAAGGTACCTGTTCCAAGATTCTCACCATTTATCGATATTACAAAGTCTGTCTGTCCCACGTTAATAGGAAGCAATGAAGGGTTTTGGAATTGAAGTGTCATATTGTATAGTGCATTGTTATCATTTCTTTGTATTATTTTGCTCTCAAGTATTGAGATACTAAGATGTGTGGCAGATATGTATTGAGAGTAGGCAAATATTCCCACTGCTGCAACGACACATACTGCTATGATTATTACCTTTGAGCGTCTTTCCACGATAACAAATTGAAATATCCCCTTTTAGTACCATAAAGAAAAAAAATCCAAATAAGTTGTGTAAATATTTTGATCAGTTTTCTAAGCTACTTAGAGCTAACAAAATAAATCAAATCAATCAGAACTGAAGTTACAAAATGGCTAAAATTAAGATAAAATACGGTCAAAATGAAATTGAGATAGAGTCAAAGGACTTCTATATAGACAATGAAAGTGCAGAGCAAGTCATATGCAATCTGGCATCATTTGTCAAGGATCCTACAAGTAACAACGCTCAGTTCGAATATTCCTATGATCAGCCAGCACAAACAACCGGATTATTACACTCACTTGATGATGCTGAGGTTCACGAGCCCGAATTTGTCAGACCTACATTTATCGACAAAGATCAGATTAGAAGTAAAATGCAGACACTAATCGGTGATGCTTTCTTTGATCAGGCACGAACAGTATCAGAGGTAGTAGCACAACTAAGAGAATATGGGTGGTCTGCAGTTCCACTAGATGTATCAAAAGTACTTACAGACATGGCATTTACTCATGAACTCCAAAGGGACATGCGAGAAAAACGCAGCTATTACTCTAGAGTAAAGTTACTTCAAGTCAATTAAGCATTAAATCCGCATTTTTCACACGAGTCAAAGACGTCGCCCTCCAGATGGTCAAAGTGTGCTTTGCATTTGAGGCAAGTGTGGTGCATGTCATAATATCCATCTTTTTCAATTTCTCCCACTTGTTTGGATGACAATTCCATGCTGCCACATTTTATACAATGGCATCCACATTGCATGCGGTTCATTGATATTTGCTATTAATAATCTAAGTTGAAATTTTTGATATTCCTAAACGTTTTTGGGTTTGGGTGTTGTCTTTGATCTTTTCTTCATGATTATGATTCCAGCCACTCCTGCTGCAATAATGCCTCCAATCAAAAGATAGATTGACGTATTGTCTGATGGACTAGAAGGTGTTGGGCTACCTATTGTAGCATTATCGGCTGGTCCTGATGGCGTAATGTTAGTTGGTTGTCCTTGACCAACTGCTCCTCCTGTTATCTGGATGGTACCACTTTTGGCTGGTTTGAACCCAATCCATGCATGTGTTGCATTATAGTGAAATTCCTGGTGTAGGGTAGCATTGCCGTTTAATGTTACAGTATATGGGCCTGACAAAAGATCTTGTGGCATTATCACAGTGATTGGTATGTCTGCCTTGTCTACATTAAACGAGTATGATTTTAGTGATTGATCAAATGCATAATCTCCAAGTCCTGAAACGGTTCTTACTCCTACTGTAAAGTTCTTGTCTGCAAATTGAACAGTCTGGATGTTTACTGGTTCATTTATGATATACTCTAATGTGAATCCATTTCCATGTTGACCTAGGCCTAGATTTCCAAGATATACCGGCCTGTTATTTGCCCAGACCATGTCAACTCCTTTTGGAAAATGAAATGCAGTAAAGTCAGTATCTTGTGGCTCATAGTAATTCCATTTCCATACTCCATCAGTATTTGTTACAGCATTAATCAGATCATACTTGATCAAAGTTGCATTTCGTTGTGATGCATTAATGATTATAGATAATGGTGTTTTTTGGATCTTGCCATATTCTACAGCATTACCGCTACTATCAGTCACAGTAAGATTAGCCATATCACCATTTATTGTGTCAACTTGAATTGGTTTGAAATTTGAAGCTGTAGTGTTGATTTCATGTGTTACATGCGCAGTACCGGTTTCATCAATTGTAATCTTTACTACCTCATGAGGCGCGTCGCCCATGGATAGCTGGCCAAATGCTTGGGAACCTGAAAGAACCAGTATTGGTATGATAAGAAGACTGAGAAGAATTTTCAACTCTATTTCCTACTCTGATATGCTTATTCTCACTATCTTTGCTTCCTGCTGTGGGCAGTCATTTTTGTCTCTTGGAAGTTTGACAATCTTGTCTGCTACATCCATTCCTTGCAAGACTTGTCCAAATACAGTGTACTGCTTATCTAGGAAGGTACTGTCTGTTGTTACTATGAAAAATTGAGAGCCTGCACTATTAGGGTCCATGGCTCTTGCCATCGATACTATGCCTCTAAGATGAGATCTGGAGCTAAATTCTGCCTTTATTGTATATCCTGGTCCTCCCATGCCCCAATTGCTCTTGTCTGATTTCTTTGTATTTGGGTCTCCTCCCTGAACCATAAAACCTGGAATCACGCGATGAAATAATGTTCCATCATAAAAGTTACTTTTTGCTAATTTAGTAAAATTTCTCACAGTTTCTGGAGCGATATTTGGGAATAATTCAAAGACTATGTTACCAAAATTTGTTTCAATAGTTGCCTTTGACACCTCTTGACAACTGATTTTTAATCATAAGAACTTTTCTCCACTTACTTCCACGTAGGGTAGACGAAATTACTAATTCTGCATGGTCATAACAAATTCGTAAAATAAAAACATTTTAGATAATAAATTTTTATTTGTAAAATTTCTTCAAAGACAATAATCCTGTGATACAAACACATAATCTTGTTTTTGTGTCAAAGTCAAACTTTCAAGTATCAAAAAATATTACCAAAAATATAGTAACAGTCTTATATAGAACATCTTGAAATTAAAATTCGTGAATCGTACTACTCAAAGCACAAGCATCAAACAAGCAATCAATGAATTGCTTGACAAAGGCTTTACAGATAAACAAGATATCTA
>JANWLA010000060.1 GCA_025451075.1 Nitrosotalea sp.
GATCCACTGATGGTGGTACAACATGGTCTACAATTGTTACAAACACATCTAGTACATCTACAACATATTCTGATTCTGGTCTTACAGCTAGCACCACATACACATACAGAGTGTCTGCAATCAATCCCGTCGGGACTGGATCTCCATCAAACACTGTGTCTACAACTACCAACCCACAGTCATTAACATTAGTCAAGTCTGGTCTGCTAGTATCAGATTCACTAGTCAATGAAACTATGACACAACAGCAACTGCAGACAATTCCTGGATATTGGAGGTATGGTGGTGATGCAATAGCAGCAAAGGCGCCTTACACATTTTGGAAAGATGTACAGGGATTGTACACTGGAGTCCAAGCTCCTTCTAATGCAACCTGGGCCGGAATCTATGCTTTAACCAGAAATACTCCTGGGATGCTGTACCATTCTGTGGTAGCAACTCCTGTGCAAACAATACCTGCGCATAATGTCTATTACAACAATGGAATGTATGTGCAGACTAATGGAACCAACAACGTAAACTATGTTACATGCGCATCTAACGTAAGCTCATTTGGTACAGTCTGGGCTGTATTCTGGGCAACAGGTAATCCCTATGGTGCTACAAATTTCACTAGGCTATGGTATGATCCTAACCCTGACCAACCACTCACACGAGATTGTACTATAATCACAAATGGTAACAATTACCTAAAGGTGTATCTTGATGGTGTAAAAGTGGTAGACCGTACTGACATGAACTTGCAGATGCCTCCACCATTTAATGTATTTCTAGAGCCGCAGTCATCTTATGCAGGACAGATGCTAAATGGAACATTTACGGATTATTATGCATCAGCAGGTGAAAATGTCACAGTAAATGGTATTCCCCAAAATGCTGCAAGAGTTGACATTGTAGATTCATCAGGTAATGTTCTTGCAACAAGCCCGATTGCAAATCAAGTTGCAAGTCTTGATGTTGGACAATATCACTTTCCATTATCTGGAACAATCAAAGTGTATGATTCAAACAATGTCTTGATTGCATCTAGTTCGTCGAACATTTATGGCGGCGATGTATACTCTGTGAATCACTGAATCTGAAACTGTACTTGTCATCTAATCATTTGGTATGTGATAGTTCTCATTCTTTCTTGTCAGGACTCTGTCCTGCCATGAGAAACAACTTGTCCGAATTTTCATTAATTTTATTTTTTATTGATTTTGCTGGAACACCTGCAACTACGTCGTCATTTGGTATGTCATGTATGACAGAAGCACCAGATGCTACAATGACATTGTCTCCAACTTTGATCTGATCTTTTAAAGTCGCATTAAGTCCTATCCACGTAGAATTGCCTATTTCTGCACTTCCTCCAATTACTGCACCTGCAGTAATTTCGCAGTTTTTTCCAACAAAGACATTGTGAGAGATATGTACTAGAGCATCAATTTTTGTGCCATCTTCTATTATAGTATCAGAAAGAGACCCCTTGGCAATGTGGCTGTTTGCACATATCTCAACGTCATTTCCAATTAACACTCGACCAAAATGCGGGAACCTGTGAAGTTCTCTCTCATCTCTTTCAAACGCAAAACCGTCGTCACCTAGTATTACCCCTGAATGGATAACACATCTGTCCCCCACGGTACAATCTTTTACAAGCGTTACCTTGTCATAAATTGTTACATCGTTTCCTATTTTACAATTGTCTCCAATCACTGTATACGCACCTATGTAACACCTGTCTCCTATTGTAGCTGTTTTGGATATTATGGCACTAGGTGAGATTCCAGTTATTCTTTTTTGTTTTGCAAATATTTTGTTGGCTAGATTTACAAAAACATATCTTGGCTTGTCAAGGAAAATGAGTTGAGCTCCTTGTCTTGGATGCACCAGTCCGCGCAAACTTTTTTTGCATAAAATCACTCCAGCCTTTGATTGTGTAATAAGATCAATTGCCTTACTACCTTCATAAGAACAAAAAGAAAGATCATCTGATCTTGCACTTGTAATAGAGGATATGTTTTTTATTCTCTTTTCATTGTCTCCCTCTGTTTGATATGGAATATTTTGGCTAGATAGAATTGATTTAATGTTAAACTCTGATTCATTCATTTTTTGCGCCACACATTAAAATTCAAACCAGTAAATATTAAGGGCCTGTAATTTTCTTATGGAAAAATCTTCACTAAAATTATTAAACAAAACCAATGTGTTTGCATTTTCTAGTAGTCTTCACGCATAGCAAGATAACCCTTGAATCGTATACCTATGCAGAAATGAAGCAGCTCACATCAATTTTGGGAATGATCCTGATGTTAGTTGTGCTCTCCATACCTACAACTGCTAGCCCTGCGAGCGCCGCTCTAATGTCTACACCTATACCTATTCCGGGAAATCTCATCCCGCAATCTGGTACTGGTTCTGCGGGCATTCCTTTGCCACTGCCAAATCTGGGTATCGTTTCACTGCCGTCCTTGCCTCTCTCTCCATATGCCGTTGACCAAGTACAATCTGGTGTAGTGATATCAGATTCATTGACAAATGAAACCATGACACAACAGCAACTACAGGCAAATCCTGGATATTGGAGGTATGGCGGTGATGCACCAGCAGAAAATGGTTCCATTGCATTTTCACGAGATACGCAAGGCTTGCATATTGGAGTTCAATCTCCAGCTAATGGCACTTGGGCTGGGTACTATGCTGTAACCCAAGACACCAAAGCAATGCTGTTCCACTCTATAGTCACAACCCCCGATCAAACCATACCGTCAAATTTCAATTGGTATGAAAATGGAATGTATGTTCAGAATGGAACTGCAAATGTGAGCTATGTAGTATGTACATCAAACACAAGTATAGTTGGAACACAATGGGTAGTTGCATCAGTTCAAGGCAATGCCTATGGGGCTACTAGCGAGAATATATTGTGGGCATCCCCCATGACTCTAACTGAACCAACAACAAGAGATTGCACCATTATCACCAACGGAACTAATTATCTAAAGGTGATTCTTGACGGAGTGCAGGTATACGAAAATAGCAATCTGAATCTAGGAATGACTCACACGCCAGTCACATTCCTAGAGCCGCAAACAAACTATGCGGGCCAGCTACTCAGTGGGTCATACAAGAACTTCTTTGCCACATCTGATGTAAATGTAAAAGTGACTAACAATCCTGCACTTGCAGCAAGGGTGGATATAGTAGAGCCAACATCATCATCTACGGGTCAAGTGGTTGCATCTGCTCCAGTTGATTCGTCAGGTACTGCAACACTTGACATAGAAAACATTCCGATGCCACTTAACGCAGACATCCAAGTGTACACTTCTAATGGAATAGAGCTTGCAGCAACAAAAAGTCCTGTAAGTCTCTATGGCGGTGATGTGTATTCTGTGGACTTGAAGCCAAGTCTCAATCTTCTAGGCCTTGGCCTCCCCTGATCTTTTTTTAAATATAATCTAAATGTGTGTAAAATACAATCTAGAGTAAATTCTGAATTTTAGTGTGGATAAAAAATAGAATATTTACATAAAACCAGTTTGTGATTTGCAGTTGTCTGTAACACATTGCTAGAACAATATTATGATGCCATCATGGCAAAATCAATTAAGAAATGGATGACAAAAATAAGGCATGAGAAAATCCAATACGATTTTTATCGCACTAGGTTTTACAATCCTATTGACAACACTAGTCATAAATTCAAATCCTGTGTTTGCTTTGAATAAAAATGGTCCAACCCCTATACCTGGAAATCTTTTTCCGCATCATAACGTTTTACATGGTCATCACATCTTCAAGCATGCTGCAGAAAAATTACATCCACTCCAAGTCATGCTGAAAACATGAAAGGAGCTAAAACATATCATTGAAGCATGATTGGTTTGGTAATCGGAGAATAATAATTCTGGTGTTATCTGCTGGGATTTTTTTAACCATGATTTTATTTGCTGCAGCCCAGTCCTCTCCTACAATCCATGTGGATGATACAAAAACTGGGATATTGATTCCGCTTTACAGACATCCAGATTCAACATGGGATGATCTAATACAAGTAAAGCGTGCACATCCAACCGTGCCAATTATTGCCATAATCAATCCTGACAATGGCCCTGGGTCTTGGGATCCATCTTATGTTTTAGGAATAAAAAAACTACAATCTGCCGGAATACCGTCACTTGGATATATTTACACAAGTTATGGCGCTAGAAATTTGACTGAAATCACCGCTGACATTGATACCTACAAAAACTGGTATGGCGTCAACGGCATATTTTTTGATGAGATGGCTCATGTGCCTGGAAAAGAAGGTTATTACCTACACTTGAGCAATTATGCAAAATCACTTGGCCTTAACTTTACTGTGGGAAATCCTGGCAAGGATGAATTGCCTTCATACATTGGTACGGTTGACAACATTGTGATATACGAAAATTCTGGTCTGCCTTCTATTGATTTGCTAACAGGATGGCATACCAAGTATCCAAAATATAATTTCTCGATGTTATCATATGGCGTTGATACTCTGGATGAAAAATTTATCCAGTCTGCATCAGACCATGTGGGATTGATCTATATCACAGACAAGACACTTCCAAATCCTTGGTATTCATTGACTTCATATCTTGACAAACTGGTATCACTAGTAGGATCTGCACCAGACCAAGAAAAAGATCTGGTTTCTCCAGTATCTTTTCAACACGAACAGTGATTATTTACCTAGCGGTTCTATGTATGAAAAATGCCTTGTCCGTGATGGGCATACTGGGATTTAGTTTGGAACCATAAAATTGTTCTAGAAAAATATTGGTGTACTGGTATATAGTTTAGAAAAATAGATAGAACAAGGTTAATAGTCTTGAACAAAAGTTATGGAAAAAAAATTGATAATAAAACAAAGATAATTACTACATTATTTTTTGGGCTTCTTTTGGTATCATCATCTAGCGCATTTACATCCGGTGCATCTGCTCAACTAGGTCCGCTTACAAAATCTCTCACATCTACAACTTCTGGACTTGGAAACATATTGCCACCTATTTCTACTCCAGTACCAGTTCCAGTAATTCCAATTCCTCCAGTACCAGTACCTGTAATTCCGCCTACTCCAGTTCCAGTAATTCCAAGTAATCCAGTACTTCCTGTGCTGCCATCTCCTACCGATCTTACAGCTAGTGCAGTATCATCATCACAAATCAGCTTGAACTGGAATGCATCAAGTATCAGCGGTAGCTTGGTAGCAGGATACATGGTTGAGAGGTCTCAAGATAACGGAATTACCTGGTCTACTGTACAATCAAGCACTGGCACTACTTCAACAATATACCTAGATTCTGGACTGAATTCTGATACAACATACACCTATCGTGTCTCTGCTGTATATGCTGGTGGGCTGACTTCTCCACCATCAAATACTGCATCTGCTACGACACAATCTGCTACATCAACATTGACAGTATCAACACAGCTAATCACCGGTGATACTCTTACAGGGTTGTATACTGAATTACGTAATTCAACTGGACAGATAACAGCTTCAGGTTTCTCACCTACTACATTTGTTCTGACAAATGGCGCCCAGTATACAGTTGGAATGGGCAATTTTGGAACAGACGTATTTGATCACTGGGCAGATACAGGTTCCACTGATAATCCGAGACAGATATCAGTATCAAGTAATACGCCGCTAACTGCTGTTTACCGAGATATTGCACTAACACTTGCTCCATCCAGAGGGCCTGCAGGTGCCAATGTAACAGCTACCGGCACAACATTCTCACCTAGTGCTACAATCACACTAAGCTGGGATGGCACAACTCTTACCACTATCACATCAAACTCTACTGGTGGGTTCACTACAACATTCCAAGTACCTAGTGCATCAAATGGCTCACACAAGGTACAAGCAACAGATGGTGCCAACACACACTCTGCTCAATTTATCGTAGGTCCTAGTGGTCCTACATCTCCACAACATCCAACGGGATTGACTGCTACAACCATTTCATCATCACAAATTAATCTGTCTTGGACAGCTCCCGCAGACAATGGTGACTCTGCAATTACTGGATATCAGATTGAAAGATCACAAGACAATGGAACGACATGGTTATCCATTGTTTCTAACACATCTTCCACATCAACTACATATTCTGATACTGGACTATCGCCAAGTACAAATTACACTTACAGAGTGTCAGCAA
>JANWLA010000061.1 GCA_025451075.1 Nitrosotalea sp.
ATGTGCTTGCGAACAATAATCCTGCTACTGCCACTACTGCGGCAATAGACATCATACTGTATCGTCTGTTCATCGTTTCGGATGTTTAAATCTAAATATATTAACTTATTGGGGATTTTCTTGAGAATTTCATAGATTCTTACGATTTGATGCCGCTCTTAATTTTAAAAATGCGAATGCATATTAGGAAAATTAATTTTAGTTTTGGCGTGAAGTTTAGAACTGATTCAGATTCCTTAGGAAAAGTTGAGATCCCAATAGAAGCATACTATGGTGCATTTACAGCACGAGCAATAAAACAATATCATGTTACTGGACAGAGATCCCATCCATATCTTATCATGGCATTTGCCATGATCAAAAGATCAGCTGCAGTTGCAAATATGAAAGTAAAGGCACTTGACACAAAAAGAGGGAATGCAATCATCAAGGCCTGTGACAAAATTTTATCAGGAAAACATCTAGATCAATTTGTTGTTGAGGCAATCAACTCTGGTGCAGGAACAGCATTTAACATGAATACAAATGAAGTTATTGCAAATATCGCACTTGAAATAATTGGAAACAGGAAAGGTAACTATGAAGTCATTCATCCAAATGATCATGTAAACATGTCACAGTCAAGCAATGATACATTTCCAACGGCAATGCATGTTGCAATTTTATTTGACGTAAACCAAGTCATACCAGCAATTGATGAACTCATAAAGACATTAATCAAAAAAGCAAAAGAGTTTTCAAGTTATCAGAAAATTGGTAGAACTCATTTGATGGATGCACTTCCGGTCACTCTTGGCAGTGAGTTTGCAGCATATGCTACTGCGGTTGCAAAAGCACGTGATGCAATATTTGAATCAAAAAAAGAATTAGAGCATGTTGTATTGGGTGGAACAGCAGTGGGCTCTGGTGCAAACACCCCAAAGGGATACAGAATACTTGCAATATCAGAGCTTGGTAGGATATCAAAACTTGCACTCAAGCCAGAACCAGATATGCAGTTTGGACTTGAAAGCAGATTTGCAGTTGCAAGAATTTCGTCTGCTCTCAGAAACCTGGCACTAGAACTTGGAAGAATCTCAAATGATATCAGATTGATGGCATCAGGACCTGTTGCAGGTATTTCCGAGATTGGCATTCCTGCAGTTCATGCGGGCTCTTCCATCATGCCAGGCAAGGTAAACCCCTCACTTGCTGAATGCATGAACATGATATGCTTTGACATAATTGGAAAGGATTCCACGGTGGCACTTGCTGCACAAGCAGGCCAGTTTGAACTCAATGTTATGCTTCCTGTGATGGTAAAGTCTGTTCTTGATTCGATGGACATGTTACGAAATTTTGTTCCAATATTTTCAAGGAATTTAGTTGATGGACTTACTGCAAACAAGACAAAGCTTAGTCAGTACATAGAAAATAGCCCAGTCATAGTAACTCTCCTTACTCCAAAAATTGGGTATCAAGTATCTGCAGATTTATTCAAAGAATCGCTCAAGACCGGAAAGACAATCAGGCAACTAGTTATCTCAAAAGGATTGTTGACAGAAAAAGAAGTAAAGGCACTGCTCGGATAAACAATGGCAAAGATCTGGGTAGAAGCATATGGTTGCTCTGCTAGTTTTGCAGACTCTGAAATGATATCAGGCCTTATTGTAAACGGAGGGCACAGTCTTGCAGAAAATGAGAAAGATTCTGATCTTAGTGTGATAGTTACTTGCTCTGTCAAAGATGTTACTGCACACAAGATGGTTCATAGAATAAAAAAATTAAAATCAAATCCACTTGTTGTTGCAGGTTGTCTACCTAAAGCAGAACAGACAACTGTAGAAAAATTCAGCCCAAATGCAAGCTTACTTGGGCCAAATTCACTTGGCAAGACCTTGGAGGTGATTAGTTCTACACTAGACGGAATAAAAAAAGTAGAGCTTGAAGATACAGATGTCAGCAAGATTGGACTTCCAAAGGTCAGACTAAATCCAGCAGTTGGAATTATCGAGATAGCAAGTGGCTGCATGAGTGAATGTACATTTTGCCAGACAAAAATAGCCAAGGGAGATTTGCAAAGCTATCGAGTAGGAGACATTGTAAGACAGGTACGGCACGAGATTGAAGACGGCTGTGCAGAGGTATGGCTTACATCAACTGACAATGGATGCTATGGTTTTGACATCGGTTCAAGCCTTCCTGAACTTGTAGAAACAGTGTCAGAGATAGAACATGACTTTATGATGCGCGTGGGAATGATGAACCCAATGTATCTTCCACGTATAAAAGACAGACTTTTAGAGAGTTTTGAAAACGACAAAGTCTTCAAGTTCCTCCATATTCCAGTCCAGAGCGGTAGCGACAAGGTGCTAAAAGACATGAAAAGAAGGCACACATCAAAGATATTTTATGATACAGACTCTGAATTTAGGAAAAAATTTGATAGGTTTACCATTGCCACAGATATCATAGTTGGTTTTCCTACTGAGGCTGAGGAGGATTTTGACAAGACTGTAGATCTGATAAAAAGTACGAGACCAGATATTGTGAACCTTTCAAGGTACAGCGCAAGGTCTGGCACCAAGGCTTCAAAGATGGAACAGATCGATGTAGACACAGTCAAGCAAAGAAGCAAGATAATCTTTGACCTTGCAAAAAAGATCTCCCAGGAAAGAAATGAAGAATGGATAGGCTGGAAAGGAGAGGTTTTGTTTGATGAGGTATCAAACGGCATAACAAAGGGAAGAAATTTTGCATACAAGCAAGTAGTTACAGATGACAAGGTCAAGCTAGGGCAAAAGGCCAATGTCAAGATCGAAGGTGCTGCACCTAACGGTCTTTATGGCATTATAGTGAGCTAAATATTTTAGATCCGATCTTGGATCAAAACTAAGCAACAAAGTTTTTTAATCAATTTTGTAAGCAAAAGGGAGTCATGGAGTTTCAGATGAAAGATCCAGTTTTAATCATCGGGTTAGGTGGCGCAGGATGCAAACTTGCCATCAATATCAAGGAAAAATTAGGCTATGACTGTCTACTAGTAAGCCATGACGCAAGAGATCTAAATCATGAGACCTCAAAGATTTTGATTAATACCAGTCCTGTCTTGAACCCTTCCGCTTACCTCATAAGAGGCGTTTCATTTGGCGTAAGAGGTTCTATTGAAGAGAAGATGAATGGATATTCCACCATAATGATCATTGCCAATTTGGCAGGAAAATCAGGTGCTGCCCTTGCTCCAGTTGTATCTCAAATCGGTAAAGAATCTGGAAAAACTGTGCTCTCCTTTGGAATCATGCCATTCAAGTTTGAAAAAGATAGAATATTCTTCTCAGGAGTATCCCTAAAGAGACTAAAGACAAATTCAGACTGCACTGTAATAATAGACAACGATGCATTACTTGAGAGCAATCCAGACCTTACTCCAGATGCATGCAATGGAATAACAAACTCGGCCTTGCTACACGTAATATCCACTCTTAAGAACTCGTCTTTGCCACTTGAAACAAGCATACTTTCAACTAGCAAGGACATATCAGATGTGGAAACATCACTTAGAGATTCCATCAAGATGCTATACGAAGATGCTGCACCTAATAGCATCAAGAGTGCGCTCATGTACGTAGTAGGCGGTAACAAGGTTCCAGTAGGAGTTTTGAATTCAATGGTAAATACGATAAGCGGAATTTTTGGAGATGATAGTACACGAGTAAGCATGTCAGTTACAGCTGGAGAAAGATCCAAAGTCGTATTGCTTACTTCAGTTGAAGGTGAGACGCGCTTTGACAAGTACGATCCACTTGGTTTCATACCAAAAGAAAATGTGCTTGACTGGGATGAACCAGATGCAAGTGTAAAGATTGATCTCAATTTAGATCAAATAGAATAAGTTTCAAACAAGAAAAATAATCTAATCTGTTGCACGTTTTAGTAAATTAAAATTTAGAGCCTATTCTTTTTTTGGCTTTTTTTCCGCTTTGGATTCGGTTTTCTTTTCTTCTTGTTTTGGTTTTTCTTCAACCTTTTTTGGTTTCTCTTCTTTCTTTGGTTTTTCTTCTGACTTTTTCTCTTCTGGTTTTTGTTTCTCGTCAGTCTTCTTTTCTTCTACTTTCTTTTCTTCTTTCTTTGATTTATCACTAGATTTCTTTCCTCCTTTCTTTTTTCCATCAGATTTCTTGTCTGATTTTTTGGAAGTCTCGTCGGTAATCTTTTCTTCTTGGTACTTTGAAACAATAACGTTGCCATCATCTTTTGTAATCTTGACTCGTATCTTTCTCGGAGGATGTCTTATGCCTCGTGCCCAAACCAAGTGACTGATCTCTTCTTCAATCTTTACGTTTTCAGACTTCATGTGCTTTGTAGCAAATTCTCTTATCATGTTGATTGCTCTCTTTGCTCGCTGATTGTTTGGTGACAAGAGTACTTTACCAAGGTTAATAGTGTAAATTCTTTCTATTGATTCAGTAGACATTTTATCCCACGCTCACATCTGTTCTGCGCCACTGTCTCTTCTTAGGATTGGTTCTTACTCTTCGCTTTGTCCTAACAATTATCCAAGCGGGTACAGATGAATTCTGTTTTATTTTCTTCATCAACCTGTTCTTTCTTGGAGTTGACTTGCGGGCAGCCATAAAAATTTGACATTTTAGCCTCTTTTTAAATGAATCTCAGAACATAGATGCAATCTAGGACAAGATCTTGTCATGTATTTGTTTTAGCATTCTTGCAGATGCCCCCCAGATCAAGTGATTTTCAAACTTGAAAGTGTACATCTCAAGGATTGATTGGTGTAACGGATCCTTGTCATCTTCAATTGTTTTAAAAAGTGAAGGTAACGGTATTCTAAGGACTGAAGCAATTTCAGAATTTGGTACAATAGGTGGTAAAACGTCAAGTATTGCAATAAAGGGAGAGATCTTAAAGCCAGAGTTCAATGTCGTTACGGGTTTTAGCTGGCCAATTACCATTGATTTTGAAATTTCCACTCCTAGTTCTTCTCTTGTCTCTCGGATTGCAGTCCCAAGTAGATCACCATCTTTTTTCTCCCATGTTCCCCCAGGAAAAGATATCTCGCCTGCGTGATAATTCATTGTGACCGGTCTCTCCGTCATCAATATCATGGGCTCACTTCCAAAGACAATTATCATAACAGCTGCAAGTTTGCTTTTAGAATCGCCTTTTGGTTCTGCTGTTATTTCACTTGACAAGATCTGTTTTAGGCTTGTAGTATCCAATGTTTCATCAACTGTAGGAATTCGTTATGTCTTTTATCATTTTATGACATCATATCACTACAGAACAAAGTATTCTGCTTCAGGGTGATGAACTACAATGGCTGCAGTTGACTGCTCAGGAATTATTTGGCCTGCTTCTGTTAGAGTCATGCCAGATTTTTGTGGCTCTAAAAGTTTCCATACAATATGATGTTGTGATACATCAGGACAGCTTGGATATCCCCAACTATATCTCAGACCTCGTTTTTCCCCTATTCCAAGTTCCTGTCTAATTTTGTTGTTTATCCATTCTGCCATTGCTTCTGCTGTCTCCACTGCAATGCCGTGAAGATAGTAAGCATCAGTGTATCTATCCTCTTTATTCCATTTGTCTATCAGGTCTGATACTTTGGTTCCCACAGTAACTGCCTGGAATGCAACCACGTCATTTTTTCCAAAATAGTCAGTAAGGCAAAGATGTTTGGACTTGGAAGAGCGCGGAAAATCAAACGATACCTTCTCTCCATTTGGATGATCCACAACAAGCTTACCACCTTCATTGTGACATGCAAAGTAACCATACACAGCACTTGGTTCAAACAACTTTTCATCAAGTATCTTCTTTTTCCATTCATGGAATAATTCCTCATGTTCTTGTTCAGAGTCCTTGGCAGATTGTCCTCTGACTCCCCAGGATAATACAAATAGTGATTTTTTGTTCAGATGTTTCCAAACTTCACTCAAGTCAATGTCTTTTGGTCCTAGACGAATTGTATCATTTAGTTTTGTACAGACTGGCGGTATTACAGGAACAATTCCGCTATGAGCAAACTCTTGCACCTCGACTTTTTCAAAAACAGGTTCTTTCCATTTTTCAATTTTTTCTTTCCACTCTTGTACAAATTTTTGTTTTTCAGGTGAAACTAGTTTATCCATTATTTTTAATCCATCAAACATGGTCTTGCAGTAAAATACACCAGGAGTATAGATCTCGCCTTCTTTTGCAACTCTGTTTATGTAATTTGTGTTGATTGCAGCCCCACCACAGAGAACAGGAATTTTCATGTTATTTTTTCTTGCATGTTCTACAAAATATTGCATTTGTTTTGATGTCGATACCAACAATGCAGAAAGTCCTATAGCATCAGCATTTACCTCCTCAATTTTTTCAATGAATTTTTGCATTGGCACCTGTTTTCCAAGATCATATACTGTATACCCATTATTTTCAAAAATTGTTTTTACTAGATTTTTCCCAATATCATGAACGTCACCGTAAACAGTTCCAAGCACAAGCCTTCCCTTGCTTGACCCCTCTTCTTTTAGTAAATATTTTTCAAGTTCTGCAACAGATGCCTTCATGCACTCTGCAGATTTCAGTACAAATGGCAGAATTAGTTCTCCTGAGCCAAACTTGTCACCTACCTCTTTCATTGCAGGCAAGAGATCCTCATTTAATGTCAAGATGGCAGCTTGATGGGTCATGTCCTTTGTGGCATCAATTTCAAGTCTACCATCTTTTTGTATCAGATTAAACTTGGTAGTAATTTTTTCTGCAATAGCATTTACCACATCATTTTCTAATCCATCACGAAGCCTGTTTATTATCCTAAAGTTTGCCCTCTTTCCAGCAGGCCAAGTTGGATCTACATCAACTTTTTTTGTAGTTGCTTGGGTTGTTCCTTTTGAGCTCTCAAAATATGTAATAAAGTCTGCTAGTGCATTTTGGTGCTTGTTAAATATCAGGTCTTCTGCAAGTTTTTTTTCCTTATCGCCAATCTCAGTATAAGGTATGACATCCTTTGGATTTATGATAACAGTATCAAGCCCATATTTTACTGCGTGATACAAAAATATTGCATTGAGAATCTTTCTTGCGTGTGGTGCAAGACCAAAACTTACATTACTCAGTCCAAGAGTTGTAAATGAATTTGGAAACTTTTCTTTGACAAGACGTATTCCCTCTAGTGTATTTTTTCCCGCATCTAGAAATTCTGCTTCACCAGTAGCCAAGGTAAACGTAAGCACATCAAAAATGAAATGCTCTTCTGTCAGTCCATATTTTTTTCCAGTCTCAACTAAGAGTTCTGCAGTCTCTAGTTTTTCCCCAGGAGTCTTTGCCATTCCCTTTGGTCCAATGCACATAGCAACTGCAGGAACTCCATACTTTACCATCAACGGGGCAAGCAAGTGAAACCTGCTTCCATCACCTTCCAAATTTATGGAATTTATGATTGGCTTTCCAGGAATTTGCTCCAATGCAGCTGCAATCACTTTCGGTTCAGTAGAATCAATTACTAGTGGTGCATCAATTTCAAGACTCAATAATTTCACAAGTTTTTTCATAAACTCAAGCTCATCTGAACGCTCAGTCGTTGCAACACAAACATCAAGACAGTGTGCACCATCTTCCACTTGGTCTCTTGCAAGTTTCACTAGTTCCTCAAAATTGTCATTTAGGACACACTCCTTTGCCTTTTTAGATCCTTGAGCATTTAGTCGCTCTCCGATTATCAGAGGAGCTGGATTCTGTAATAGGTCAACTGCTTTTAGTGCAGAACTTACTCTTGGAGTTTTCAATAAGATCATTCTCTAGTGCTTTTTCTAAATACCTAGCGGTTATTTTCTGCAGTCTTTTCGTCAATTACTTTACGTAGAAATGAGATATGGTCAACATTTGTGCCACAACATCCTCCAATTATCCTCACGTTTGGATACTGGGTCAGAAAATCAGCCATCACATTTGCCATCTCTTTTGGTTCCATCTTGTAGACTGCTCTGCCACCCTGATTTTCAGGCATTCCAGCATTTGGTACAACTAGTAACGGTAATGCATCTTGTTCGTTTAACCATTGAATACTTGGAATCATTTCAGTAGGGCCAGTAGAACAATTCAGTCCAAAGGCATCAATTCCCATTTCTGATATAGTAGTATATGCAGCTTGGATATTAGTGCCAAGAAGCATTTTTCCATACTTGTCCAGTGTAACATTTGCGATTATCGGAATCCTCTTTCCAGTTTTTTTAAATGCGATATGGCATGCCTCAATTGCAAGCTTTACCTCCAAGATATCTTGGCTTGTCTCAATTAGTAAGGCATCGACTCCCCCAAGTATAAGACCCTCTACTTGGATTTCAAATGCTTCGCGAATTTCATCAAGTTTTATCTGACCAAGCGAAGGATCATTTGAGCTTGGAAGAAAACCAGTTGGACCCATTGAGCCTATTACATATCGTGGCTTGTCTGTAAATTCTTGAGTTACATCAACTGCAAGTTGTGCTATCTTTTTGTTAAACTCCAATGTTTTATCCCCATACCCATACTCTTCTAGCTTTAACTTGTTTGAACCAAATGTATTGGTCTCAATACAATCTGCTCCAGCCTGAAGGTATGAACGATGGATTTGTTGTATCCACTTGGGTTTTGTGAATGAAAGTCCATCATTGAATCCTTCCTTGCCATCAGGAAAGTCTTCAGGCTTTGGATTTAGTTTTTGGATTTCAGTGCCCATTGCTCCATCAAATAGTACAACTTGACGTTTCATTAAAAGAACTAGAGGAATTTTTTCAATCAAGTGCAATTCATAGAGGTTATCATCAATTTAATTCTGTTTTGTTTTGACAGGACATAACTGCTCTTCAAAGGTTATAATCAAGTAGTCAGGAAAGTCAATTATGACCATAATTTATGAGATCAATCCTCCAAAGGTTATCCAAGATACCATACTATCTCATGACCAGCTCTCAGAATCTGTTGAGAAACTAAAGGAAAGGGCAATCAAGATTGGTCAAACAAGCGATGGAATTCATCTAACTGATTCAGTTCTTGGAATTCCAAGAGTCTCTCCCATTACAGCAGGATTCTTCATACGAAACTCTAACAATAAAATAAGAATCACTGCAAGCATACGGGTACGGGATAGAAATCTCACCTCAATTACTCAGACAATATGTGATGCAATTTTATTAAATCTAAATGGTGTTTTGATTCTCAAGGGAGATGCTCCTCCATTGGGTCCAAAAGACTCTGGACTTGTTCCAAGCGATGTGATAAGACAGTTCAATGAACAAGGCTTTGGAAAAAGAATTGACATGTACCTTTCAATATCAAACAGTCCCGATTTTGAAAAGATACACAAAAAGATAGAAGCCCAACCAAGAGGATTTGTAACTCAGGTCATAAGTTCCATAGATCAGGTAACCAAGATAGTTGACAAGCTAAAACCGCAGGGGTTTAAGATAATTCCTTGCATATTGTTATCATCTGAGAAAAACAAAAGATCTGCCCAGATGTTAAATCTTGACTGGTCTGAATACAGCAAAGATCTGGTCGAATTTGTAAAGCATGTAGACAGCATTGCAGGAAATGTCCTGATAAGCTCTCCAAATGATTTTGTAGGTGCGCTAGATCTCCTACACAGATTAAGGTAAATCGAATCATGTAAGAGATTTCAGAGATACAGACATGGAAATTACCATCTAGATTAAAATTAAAGATTGGTTCTCAATTGAGCGTCATCAGATGCGATTGCTTGTTCCAGTTTCAATATTTGCAATAATGATTGGGTTTGGCATCATTTCATCTCATTCTGCATCTGCCAATGTGTGGATTCCAGATAACGAGTTTAGTGGATTTTATAACACAAATGGTACCTATACAGTCATTGGCGCAGTGAAAAATACTGAAGGCACCGCAATAATTCCAACAATTACAATCAATGTAAAAGACAATGACAATATCATATCAGAAAAATACATTCTTTCAACGGTAAATTCTCAAAAAGACATTCCATTTAACATCAAGATATTGCAAGTTGAAGGAAAAAATGCAACACTTGAAAAACCTGAGGTTAGTTTTGTTGTAACAAATCACAATTCTACCGATATTGAGATTATCTATGACAAGACATTGAAAAAACATACGGATGGTCACGAGACTGGCTTTATCATAAACAATGATACATCTACTGTTTACGGAGTAAGGGTTTATGCTGCAATATACGGAAAGGATGGCAAGTTTTTGGATGTTGGAAAAAGCATAGAAACAATTGAAAAAATGGAACCGGGAGAAAAAATTGCGTTTTCCATGTACCCAGACCCACAACATTCCTCAATGGTAAGTTACTATAGTTGTTTTGTGGTAGGGGATGATCCAACAATGCCAGCATCGGTTCTCAAAGATGGCAAGCCATACAATTTCACATATCTGACTTCGGGTTCTGTTACGGATACTAAATTTGATGATTCCACACATAGTGTCACAGCAACTGTCAGGTATCCATTTCCAGATACAGGGTTTGTAAATTTCATGTTTCCAGAAGAATCAGGTGCAGAAAAATTCTCGGTATTATCAAATGGCAAGCCAGTAGAGTTTGTGCAAAGCAAAGACCCTGATGGATATTGGCATGTGGCATTATCATTACCTCCAAAGTCTACATCAGATCTAGCAATTTCAGGATTTGACCAACCGGGATTATTATCATCTACAGACAATTTCAGAAATTATATTCTAATAATAATACCAATTGCAGCAGCTGCAATCAGCATAATAATTTGGAAGAAGAGAAAGGACTAGGGGATAACTGGTAGGTTTTGTTCCTGCAGAACTTTATCTAGTATACTCAAATCAAATATGTTTGAAAGGTCGGGGTTTTTGTTTCCCAAAAATCCTAAATCAAATGCATCATCAGCAGACTTGGAGACTGAGGATTTTATAGGATCATATGTTATGTCCATTCTTGAAAAGGCCTCAGAAATAATATTATCTGGAATTGTTTTCCCGGTCAGGGCCTGCAATTGAACATTGAATTCTTTGATAGATGCATCTTTGTTATTGTTAATCCAAACTGTCTCTTTGACATGAGCCTCCAATAGCTTTTGTATGACATCAGGATGGCTCTGTAGATAATCAGTTCTTGCAACTATGAGAGCTGTTGCAAACTTGCCGTTTGGCCACAGGTCTCGCTCATCAAGAAAGACTTTGCCATTTGCCTGCTTGGTAAGTATTGTTCCCCATGGTTCTGGTACCCATGCACCATCAATGTCTTTTTTTGACATCATTGTAACTATATCAGCAGATGCTGCTGGAAGTATTGTGACATTTCCTCCATTTTCTGAAGTCTTGTATCCGTTCTTTAGTAGGTAAGATCGTAGTGCTACATCCTGTGTATTTCCAAGTTGTGGAGAGGCAAATTTCTTGCCTGCAAAGTCATGCATAGTTACTATTCCAGAATCATTTCGAATTACAAAGACTGCACCACCGCTTGATGCACCAGCTATTATTTTGAGCCCCTGACCATCACTTTTTAGATACCCGTTGATTGCAGGATTTGGACCCACATATGCAACATCAATCCTATTTGCAAACAGTGCCTCAATTGTAGCAGGTCCGGCATTGAATACCTGAGACTCTATCTTGACACTCCCAAGTGCATTTTGAAAGTCGCCATTGCCAATTCCTATGACTGCCTGAGCGTGGTTTATGTTTGGAAAATATCCAATCCTTAGAACATCACTTTTAGTTTCAGACACAGATTGAGATTGCGTCATAAAGGGATGAGATGTAAAACTTAGTACAATTACAATACCAATTATTACACTAGCAATTCCAAATTTTATTCCAGCCTTATTGTAGACCATAAAACTCATCGATGATTATCCAATCCCCATTTTTTTCTAACCTTATCTTCTAATTTGTTTAAGATGAATCGATCTACCAGCAAACCAATTGTAAATATGGTTATCATACTTGCAATGACCTGGCTCATATCAAGAAACTCACGCCCGACAGATAAAATGTGTCCAAGTCCTACAATAGACATCAGGATTTCTGCACCGATTATGGCGTGCCATGCAAATGACCATGCTTGCCTTAAGCCAATTATCAGAGAAGGTGTAGCCGCAGGAATTGTAACATGTCTAAATAGCGAAACTCCGTGTGCACCCATATTTCTTGCAGCATCGACATAGATTGGAGGTATATTTCGAATGCTGCTATATGTTGAGATCATGATTGAGAAGATTGAGCTCATTACAACAACAAACATTATTCCAAATTCATCAAATCCAATCAATAGTATAGAAAATGGTACCCATGCAATGCTAGGAAAGGATAACAATCCTGCAGAAAATGAATTTAGTGTCTTTCCAAAACCCTTGAATTTTATCATTACAAACCCAATCAATGTTCCAAGAGTGATTGAGATTGCAAAGGCACCAAGCAGTCTTGCCAGTGTTATGCCTATGCTTTGTTCCAAGGAGCCATTCAATATGATTTTTGCAAACGTTTCTGCTACCATTGCAGGTGAGGGTAGGGATATTTTAGGCCAGATTCCAAGCATGAATACAATTTGCCACACACCAATGAATGTGGCTATTAACAATGCAGCATTTGCAGCATCTTCAATGCTACCGCGAGATTTTTTTAACGGAATGTTTCCAGTCATTGGATCTCATCCTTTGTTCTTGCAATGACTTCACTTTTTAGTTCGTCAAGAATTTGGTGATAGTATTTTTGAAGATTCTCATCTTCTGCAAGTCTGGGTCTCCTATAATCAATCACAATTTCTTTTTTAATTCTAGATGGTCTGTTCTTGAATACCTCTACCTTATTTCCAAGTATTACAGATTCTGAAATGTTGTGTGTAACAAATATGATTGTCTTTTTTGTCCTCTCCCAGATTAATTGTAATTCTACAAGCAACAAGTCTCTTGTCTGAGAGTCAAGTGCTGCAAAGGGTTCATCCATCAAAAGAATTTCAGGATCCATTGCAAGTGCTCTAGCTATTGCAACTCGTTGCTTCATTCCAGTGGATAATTGATATGTGTACGAATCTGAAAACTTTGTAAGCTGCATCATGTCAAGATATCTATGAGATATTTCTCTGCGTTCTTCTGTTGGGATTCCCGCCATCTTTAGCCCAAACTCTACATTGTCAATCACTTTGAGCCATGGAAAGAGTGCACCTTCTTGAAACACCATCGTCCTGTCAGGACCTGGATCTGATATCGGTTTGCCATTTAGTAGAATTTCTCCCGAGTCTGGTTTTTCAAGACCTGCTACAATATTCAAGAAGGTGGATTTTCCACATCCAGACGGACCAACTATGCAAATGAAATCACCTTCTTCTACATTCAGATTTATACCATCTAATGCAACTACAGAATTTCCATTATGATCAAAATGTTTTACAATGTTTTTGGCTTGGAGTTTTGTCATGATATCGCATTTTCCCCATTAATTTGTGAAACAGTTGAAACTAATATTGTAATACCAGGCGTGATTTTCATATAACGTCGTTATAATATTTATCTTAAATAGTGATCGAATTTTAGCTTGGACTAACTTGTTTTATCTCATATGACAAGAAATTAGTTTTGTCATTTTTCAAAACAAAAAATCTAGATCGATTACTGATCATAAAAGATAAATGCTAATTTATGATCACAGAAAATCTCGATGATGAAAGGAAAAGCAGTTCTAGCTTTCTCTGGTGGACTTGATACTTCGGTTGTAATAAAATACCTCCAAGAAAAACATAATCTTGATGTTATAACAGTTACAGTAGATGTTGGCCAAGAGGACAACCTCAAAAAGATTTCATCCAAGGCAAAAAGTCTTGGAGTTTTAAAGCATTACAATATTGATGCACGACAAGAGTTTGTAGACAGTTTCATTTTTCCAGCAATCAGGGCAAATGCGCTATACCAAAAGAAATACTGTCTTGCAACAGCGCTTGCACGCCCATTGATTGCACAAAAAGTGGTAGAAATTGCAAAAAAAGAAAATGCGTCTGCACTTGCACATGGATGTACAGGAAAAGGAAATGATCAAGTAAGATTTGATGTTACATACCGCTCAGGATCTAACCTTCCAATAATTGCACCAATACGTGACCTTAATCTCACACGAGATGTCGAATTAAAATATGCAAAAAAGCACAACATCCCAATTGATACTACTGCAAAAAAATTCAGCATCGATCAAAATTTGTGGGGAAGAGCAATTGAAGGTGGAGATATGGAAGATGCATTCTCAGAACCTCCAGATGATGCATTCATTTGGGTCAAAACAAAAAACTTGCCAGAAAAACCACAGTATATCGAGATAAAATTTGAAAACGGCATACCTGTTGCAGCTGATGGAAAGCGTATGAGATCGATTGAGCTAATCAAGTACATTAACAAAAAAGCAGGTGCAAGCGGAGTAGGAATTGTAGATCACATAGAAGACAGAGTGGTTGGCATAAAATCAAGGGAGGTCTATGAGACACCTGGTGCAACATGCATAATTGAGGCACACACTGATCTTGAAAAAATGGTTTTGACAAAACATGAGTTAAAGTTCAAGGCTATGGTTGATACAGAATGGTCATGGCTTGTATATTCTGGACTTTGGCAAGATCCACTAAGATCAGATTTAGATATGTTTATCAATACTACTCAGAAGAGGGTTAGCGGAACTGTCAAACTCAAAATGTTCAAAGGAAGCCTCAGAGTTGTTGGAAGAAAATCGGAATATTCATTGTATAGCCATGATCTGGCAACATATGGATCCAGTTCTACTTTTGACCAGACTCTTGGAAAAGGATTCGTTGAGCTATGGGGGCTTCAATCAACAGAAGCTAATAAATTACTAAAAAAGAGGTGAATGATCAAAGAATGAATTGCCCAGAATGTGATGCAACAATAAAAATTCCAGACGACGCAAGTGTTGGAGAGATAGTCTCATGTCCTGATTGTGGGGCAGATTTTGAGATTGCTTC
>JANWLA010000062.1 GCA_025451075.1 Nitrosotalea sp.
AAGAGACAATCTTTCCTTTTCCCTCATCACCATAGAAACCACCAACGATAACTGTAGAAGGCATACACATGGAGAGCATAACCGGATATATTTAAGCCAAATCTTAACAATACGATTTTAGAAGAGATCCAAGCCCTAGATTCACATGTCTTCTTCTCCAAATCATGCTGGAAATATCATAGTAAATTTAGCAGGTCTTCCTGAGTTTCTAAGAAAGCCAATACTGCACAAAAGGTTATCAGAATTTTTTTCAATGGCTCAAGAGGACAAGAAAGAGATCATAAATAATGCATTACAGGCAGGACCCACAATACCATTTGACAAATTTTCTACCTTGTTTAAGACATGGCTTGAAATTCTTTGTAACTTGTCTGAAGAACAAAGAACAATCATGTTTTCAAGTTATATCGATGAGATCACGCATCATCCAGAAAAGCTAATTGCCTTTAACCTTGATGGAATTTTTGAAATCTATAGATCGTTATCAACGGATCAGAAATTCACACTTTCTACAACCATCAAGAAAATACTAGAATCATTTGAGGAAAAGGATAGAAAAAAACTTTACATGATAATTCCAGAAATGGCAAAAAATGAGATATTTACCTAAGTGGGTTTCTCTGGTTTTCTTTGACTCTCATCTGCAAAATTGACAACATCTCCTTCAGGAGTCAAAACACCTACAAACACTTTCTCATATTTTTTTACTACTTTTCTATGATCTGGCATTGACATATCCAGCTTCATTTCGTTCATGACCATGACTCTATATTGCTTCCATTCAGCCCAACACTCATTGCAGCACGGATATGTGGAAGCAAATGGATCAAGTTCAACGCCATCTGGGATTTCTTTTTTACATTTGGTACACGTTCTGACCATACAGAACAACAAAAATGTAGCAATTTAATTCTTTAAGAGATTAACACGTACAAATTACATCAGTTTTAGAGTATAATCAGTTTGAATTCTGTAAATTGGTACACAACATAACATGAACCAAAGATCCTTTGCCTGTATTTTCTCAGGTTTTCTGGTGAATTAATTAATCTTGAAATCAGAGTTCTTTGGTTTTAGGCAACTGAATGGTAAATGTGGTAGGATTATTTTTTACCCAGATTTCCCCTCCGTGGCTTTTTATTATTGTCCTGCAACTGGCCAATCCCAAACCTGTACCTCGCTGTTTTGTTGTAAACAATGGCTCAAATATTTTTGTCATGTATTTCTCGTGTATGCCAGGACCCGTATCAGTTATGCTAATTACAAATGTATCCAGTTTATCTTCCACAGATATTGTGATCTTGCCTGATTTTCCTATTGCCTGTATTGAGTTGATAATTATATTAGATAAGACAATTTCCAACTGAACAAAGTCTCCCGTTATAGATACATCCTGCACAGGAGTTACAATCTTAATTCCATCTGGAACAGAGATGTTTTCAAGAGTATTTGATATTAACACATTTGATGAAAATCGCTCAATTTTCAAGGGTCTTTCCCTTACAAAATCCAAGACTCCTCCAATTTGATGATCCATTTTATCAATTGCCTTGGTTAAATGCCGTAGCCTTTCATTCATTTTTTCATCTTTGACATCTTGAAAAGAGATTAGAGAAACTTGGCTTTTGATCACTGTAAGTGTATTTCTCAAATCATGAGATATTCTTGCAGATAAATTTCCTATTGCAGTCATCTTTTCATTTTTTATCAGAACTTCATTTGATTGCTTGAGATTATTTCTTAAAATGAAGATCAAATTAATTCCGATAGTCAAGGAAGCTAGTAACACCGGCATGATTTTGCGATTATAATTAAACTCATCAATTTTAGATTTAGCTGCTTGTGATAAAATAAAGGAAGAATAGGTCGTGGTTTTTTTCCAGCCTTTTTCATTAATTGCTATTGTTTTATTGTCTTTTACTTGATAATCTTCCCAGCTTTTTTCAAATTTTACCAAATCTCCAGTTATGGGTTCAACCCAGAAAGTTGAATTTGTGTTGGATAAGATTTGTACATTACCATATTGAGGAAAACTGTCACTAATGTCTACATTATGTGTCTGAGAGTTGAAAACATAGACATCAAGTCCATTAATTACATCTGTTTTTTGGTAAACTAGTGGTGCATCTGCAAAAACTAGTGGGTGGACAAAGTCATAACTTTGCTTTTGTACTCCGGGTTTAAACGCAAATTGTTTTTCAGGCATGTCCTTGTAGGTTTGACTGTACGCGTTAATCTGATAGAATCGTTCAGAATGAAAGACCTCCTTTCCCTCATCTTCATTGATTCCACTCACTATGGATGAAATTGTCACATAGTCTCCAGTAGTATTAGTCACCTTTTGTATCAAAGATTCTCTCAAGTCAAACGGTTGTGATAGATTTCCTCCAACATGGTTTGCAATCTGATCCTCTCCTTCTTGTTCTAGATAAATTTGAAAATCGCTATTTAGTTTCTCAGATTCTGGAATGTATAATACAAGCCAAATTGCAACCACGGCAATTGTAGATATTGCCATAAGAGAAATCCTCTTTGGTGACATACTTATCAAAAAATTATAAAATGTCTATTAAGGTTCTTCGACAAAAATCATATTGAGAAATCAAGTCAAAGTCACACTCGATGGTCCAACTGATAAAACACCATTATTTCTGGGATTCTTTAAGAAGAGATAATAGGTCTTGAAGACAACATATAACTCGTGAAAATAAAATGTCCCAAGTGTGACAAGATAGCAGAATTAGGAGACGATTTTTCATATGTCAAATGTGCTAATTGTTCGCTTGACATATCATATGGAGAATATGTGAAACTCATTGCGTACAAGGATGCAAGATATACGGATATTTTGGGAGATTATGCCAAGGACACTAGCGGTACTGCATCCGGAACTCTTGATGATTGGTAGAAAAAAATCCACTACAAGACTTATGTAATTTCAGAAGACAGCAATACTAGTTGGAATTCATAACTTTTGCAGAGTCAGTACTCAATCTTTTAGGCTTTGTAGTTGGCATGATCTTGGGAATCTTTGCATATATTGGATTTAGAAATACTGGGAGTCCAACACTCTTTAGATTGAATATTTCTTTTTTTTCAATCGGCATAGGATTTGGAGTCGTAGGATTTGGATACATGTTCGAATCTCTTGTCTTGGGTTATGTCAAAACAGATACATGGATTCAAACTTTAGGCATAGGAATTCAAACTGTAGGATATTTTTTCATAGCATTCTCTCATGGAATAAAATCATTTTTTCCAAAATCAAGATACTTCAAGTCTATTATAGCACCTCTTTTCATCGTACCAGCTAATTCAATTGAGCATATTATAAGGTCAATTTCTTTTATCCTCTGGGTATAGGGGACAAGTGAAAAAATAATGTCATATATGGAAAATAGGAAGAGAAGCACTATTTTCGTAGCTGCAGGCCTAGGATTACTTGCGCTAGGCGAGTTTTTAGGATGGTATTCGATTGTATTTCCAAAATCAGTATTGTATTTCATCTCAGTTTCTACAAAAATAGTTGGATTGGGGGCACTCTTTGTTCCAATTTCTCAGGTTCCATTAAGAGGAGGAGTGAGATTTGGCAATAACATATAGGACTCACATGAGCATAATTGGAGATATACTTTCCACCACAAGAGATGAAGTACCGGATGAATCAGGAGCTAGTGTAACATATCTAATCCGGAAAGCAAATGTCTCATACGCCAGACTTTCAAAAATTTTAGAAACACTTGTTTCACAAGGTCTTTTAGAACAGACTAGTTCTGAGAGAGCATGCAAGTATAGAATTAGTCAAAGAGGCAGAGAATTTCTTCAGGCATATCGTGGATTCAGAGAATTTGCAGATTCATTTGGATTAAGAATTTAAGTTTCACCCTCATCAACAATCTCGTCATTTTCATCTTCTACATCATCACTAGGATCGTCATCAAATTCATCTTCAAAATCATTTTCAAAGCTATCAGACATAATAATTAAAGAAAATATTTTCCTATAAAAGACTTACACAGTCTCAATGCTATTATCGCCAGATCTTAGTTAGTTGGTCCTACCCAGCCACTACATGAAACACAAATTTGCATTCCATCTTCATTTACGTATGTTTCGCCGCCTGGAGGACATTGACATTGTGGTATCTCATCCATGGTACTATAGTACGTGTATCAATCTTATATCATTTTCATAAAAAGAGATAATTTACTATTAAACACCAAGAAGAATCATGAGTTTACCATGTAATGACAGTGAAATAAAAAATGCTTATGAACTTGTACAAAAAGGAGGAGTTGTTGCATTTCCTACAGATACTGTTTACGGGATAGGCTGCGATCCACGTAACAGGGGTGCAGTCAACAGGATATACACAGTAAAAGGTAGAGAAAAAACAAAACATCTTCCGGTTTTGGCATATTCAAAAAAAGATATTGAAGATATTGCTTTTTTTGATGAGATCTCTGAAAAAATAGCAGACAAGTTTTGGCCCGGTCCAATTACACTAATTCTCAAAGTCAAGGATAAAAAAATTGAGGAAACACTTGACTTGAAAGGCAAAGTAGCAGTAAGAGTTCCAAATCACCCATGCATACTTGCACTTTTAGAGAGATGTAGAGTGTTGGTAGGTACTAGTGCAAATTTTTCCGGACAGCCATCATTTAACAATTCAAGTGAATTAGCAGAAAAATTTTCAGGTTATGACTTGTTACTTGATGGAGGACAAATTGCCAATTCTTGTGAGTCAACCATAGTTGAAGTAATAGGTAATGAATTAAAAATAGTAAGAGAGGGCAAAATAAAATCGGAGTCATTAGCGTGAATTTAATTGCAACCTGCAGTAGACACCTTGAGGAAGAGGCCTGTGATGAAATTTCTGAAATCATAGAAGAACTAGGGGATGAGTCTCCAAGAGTAGGAAAGTCAAGCTTCTCAGGAATAATTTGGGCAGATACATCTATTGATCCATTTGTTGCTATAAACAATATCAAAAAAATAATTCTAGATGAACCATGGAGGATGCGGTATTGTCATAGATTCATTCCAATAAGTCACACTACATCAGCTAGTCTTGAGAATATAGTAGAAAGTGTGAAAAATCAAATCAAGATCATGAAGGATACCGACACTTATCGAATTACAATTGAGAAAAGAGGCTCAGACATATCCTCAAAGGAATTGATAGACTCTATTGCCGATATAATCCCAAACAAGGTATCCCTAGAGTCTTACGACTGGAATGTCATGATTCAGATAATGGGTGGCATCGTTGGCATTTCCATACTAAAAGAAGATGACATCATAAGTACATTGAAGCTCAAGCGAGATTCAATGGAATAGTGTTGCAGATTTTTCTGCAAGCAAGTCTTCCAATGGTGTTTTAGACATTACACAGTCAAGTTCCTTTTGTGTTATTCCAAATTCTTTTTTGATCAACTTTGAATTGTTTTTTTGAAATACATCATTTGCTAAAAGATCTTCAATTTCATGGAACATTTTGTCAAGAGATGATTTCTTTCCAAGTATTATCAATATGGAATCTGCATTTACTTTTACACCTACTTTAGATATTGCATCACTGATTTGCCTAGTACATGCAAATCGCATGAGGATATCAGTCTCAATTTTGTTTGAAAGTAAAGTATCTGCCTTTTTAGCAGATAAAGAAATTGCAATGATCTTTTTTACATGTTCTATATTCAAGACATACAGTGCACAAATACCTTGGATGACAAGGTTAGGATATCTTTCTCGTGTGGATTCAAGAAATTTAATAGGATCTTGTATGGTTTTTTTTAATCGAACAAGTTCCACAGTAGTATTCATCAAACTAAATTGCATCCTTTTTGATTTCCCCCCATGAACCAAGGGTATTATGCTAACAACATCTCCATTTTTTAACAAGGTTTCCTTACCCTGTAATGCAGACGAATCCACACCATTTACTGCAATGAGAATATTGGCAGGGTCAAGTTGTGGCAAGTTTTGAGGAATGGATGCCTTGAGATGATCTAACAGACCAGATACTGTTATTGTGTCATTTTGAATTTCAAGTTTATCAGATGAGAAGGACTTTCTTGCACCTCCCAATAGCTTGACTGTTATCATGATATCAAAAGAAATAACGTGCTGCAGAATTTTAGTGTATTAGTTGAGTATCTGCTCTTCAATTTCTTCAGTCTCATCAACTGATTCATCTTGAGCAACCACTTCAGATTCTTTTTCTTTCTGTTCCTCTAGTTCACGTCTTAGATAAGAAGAGATGTAACCTGCAATTTCGTTCTTTAGACCTTTAGATCTTACAATTGCAATCTCATTTAGAACCTGTTTATTGTGTACAAAATCAGTATCAAACTTTCCTTTATAAGCAGTCATTAGCTCGGTGGAAATTCGTCTGATTCTATTCACAAAGTGGAATGGCTAAAGGGGTTTTTTATACCTATACACCAAGATACGAATCAACATTCTTTTCTGAAATAAGCAACATTTCATCATATGATTTCTTCATGATACTAGCTGCACAAAAAAGAACACTTGGAAGGAATGTTATTTGTGCAGTTTTAAGACCAAAGCACCTAGAAAATCTCACTGGTCCATCAGTTTCTAACAATATTTTGTCCATACGTGTTTCTGAAAGAAGAACTTTCTTATCATCAGAGTAAATCATTGCAGGCCCATAGGATACAAAACAACCCAATTCCATTGCTTTTTGTAATTGTTTTTTACTGCCAGAAAACCAGTGAAGTAAAATGCCTTTTATTGAATATGAAGGAAGTATAGAAAATATTTCATCTAATGTTTTTCTTGAGTGAATAGAAACAGGCTTGTCCAGTTTTTCTGCAAGTGAAAGTAATTTTTGGAAGACCAGTACTTGTCTTGAAAATCCTGCCTCGTCAAAGACATATGTCTTGTCAAGACCAATCTCCCCTATGCCGGATATTTTACTAGAGTTTTGAGTGATTAGATCTACCATTGCATTTAGATCATCATCTGCTTTTTCAGGATGGATTCCAATAAATGGCAGAACCAGTGAGCTACGTTGACTTAGATCAAGTGTAGACTTGGAACTTGCATTATCCATAGATACACAGCAAGCCCTGATTTTCATTTTATCCATTGCCGTAAGTATGTATTCCATGTCATGAGAATACTCGTTGTCTGATAGATGAATATGGGCATCAGTCAGCCAGGCCATTAGTCACATATTTGACCATGAAATAGTGTGTATAAATCGATCCTTGCATAGTTTTTTTCCACTCAAAGTCTTTTATCAAGGGTTTTCTGATTTATGGCATGGTAACATCCGAATTCGGTCTTTCTGTTATGTATAGGATTTTAAAAAAAGCAGGTGCAGAAAGAGTAAGCGATGAATCTGCCAATGAACTCAGAAGAATACTAGAAGAAATCGGTGTTTCAATTGCAAAAAATGCAGTGGAGATGTCAACACATGCAGGTAGAAAAACAATAAAATCAGAAGACATTAGACTAGCCGCAAAGCAATTTTCAAAATTTTAATCTAAAAGATTTAATTGTTCAAGTAAAATCATTTTGATCGCGGTGAGGTGGCAGAGTGGCTATGCGTTCGCCTGCAAAGCGAATCTATAGGGGTTCAAATCCCT
>JANWLA010000063.1 GCA_025451075.1 Nitrosotalea sp.
AGCGCATGTCCGAATCTAGAGACATTATCTACATAGGAAAAAAGCCACTGATGTCGTATGTTACTTCTGCGCTCATACAGTTGGCAAATCAACCAAAAATATTCATCAAGGCAAGAGGACTTAGTATTGGCCACGCAGTAGACGTTGCTCAGATTATCGCACGAAAAACAGAGAATGCTGGCTATGCCGTAGGAAACATCAAGATAGGTTCAGAACAAATGCAATCACAAGATGGACGCTCTAGGAATGTTTCTACTATAGAAATAGAAGTAAAGCGAACAAACTCTTAGATAGGATACCTTGAAAAACTCTTTTCTTTTTTGTCACTTATTTTGTTGAGTATTTGTTTTCCATTTTTTTGAATTTTGAAAGATCAACAATATTGTTGAACTCATCAAAATTTACAAGAGATTCTTTTAACTTTAAAGTTGTTCCAGTTTTTTTCAATTCTTTTAGAATCTTCAATGTGGCAAATGTATTTGCATAAAGTACAGATAATGGGTACAAAATAAGATTGAATCCCATCTTATGCAATTCATTGGATGATAAAACTGGTGTTGCTCCTCCTTCTATCATATTTGCAACTAGTGGAGCTTTAATTGACTTGCCTATTTTTTTCATTTCATCAACTGACTTGGGTGCTTCCACAAAAATGGCATCAGCCCCAATCTCTTTGTAAAGTAAACCTCTTTCTATTGCAGCATCCAGACCTTCAGTAGCTCGTGCATCTGTACGTGCAACAATTATGAAATCTTTACTTTTTCTAGCGTCTACTGCAGCACGAAGTTTTTCTGCATATTCTTCTTTTGGAATCACTTCTTTGCCAGACATGTGTCCACATCTCTTTGGCCATTTCTGGTCTTCAAGAAATATGCCTGATGCTCCAACTGATTCCAATTCATTTACAAGTTTCCATACGCTCAATGGATTGCCATATCCTGTGTCAGCATCTACTATGACTGGAACAGATACTGACTTGCATATCCTCCTTGCATTTTCAATTGTTTCAGTAGATCCTATGAAACCATAATCTGGCATGCCAAGAAGTGCTGCAGACGTTCCGTATCCTGTCTGAAACATTGCTTCAAAGCCTGTTTTCTGGGCTATTCTTGCAGTTATTGCATCATAAACTCCCGGGAAAACAAGAGGTTTTGATTTATCTAATAATAATTTTCTAATGTTTGTCAACTGCGGCTATAAAGTTCTGCAATTATTTATTGCTTAGTTCACCTTTGATATTTTTTCTAACCATGATTTTTTCTGATTGAAATATTTTTCAACAACTTGTAAAATATCTTGAAAATCCTTTGAAAAGTAAGTTTCTAATCAAAGAGGATAGAAATTGTCACTAGTCATACATAATAGTAATATAGCCTGATTGAAATCCTTCACAAGACATATTTATGAAGCTTGGAAAGGAGAATGTCGAATAATGGTTAACAGCGTAGAACTTGATCTCTTGATAGTGGGTTCTGGCCTTGCTGGTCTTAGGGCAGCAATTCAAGCAGCAAAAGTAAGTTCAAAGATCAAGATTGGAGTTATTTCGAAACTTCAGGTCATGCGCTCTCACTCGGTATCTGCTGAAGGCGGAACAGCTGCAGTTCTATATCCTGAGGAAGGAGATTCTCTTGAATCTCATATTTATGATACTGTAAAAGGAAGCGATTTTCTGGGAGATCAAGATGTTATTGAAAGACTTGTTCAAGAAATGCCATCTGAAGTATACCAACTTGAACATTGGGGAATGCCATGGTCAAGAAGAGAGGATGGAAGAATTGGTCAACGAGCCTTTGGTGGTTACAGCTTTAACCGTGCAACATATGCTCAAGACAAAGTTGGATTCTATGAGATGCAAACTCTGTATGATACTTGTCAAAAATTTGATAATATAGAATTTTACAATGAATGGTTTGTTACGTCTGTAATCCACGATGGTCAGCGTTTCTGTGGCATTACTGCAATTGAGTTAGCAAACGGCAATTTTTACACATTCAAGGCAAAAGCATTGATCATTGCAACAGGTGGAGCAGGACGAGTCTACAGTTTTTCAACTTATGCACTAGCTTCAACTCCTGATGGGTTAGATATGGCATATCGTGCTGGAATGGCACTAAAAGACATGGAATTTGTCCAGTTTCATCCCACTGGAATATTACCATCTGGAATTCTGATTACAGAAGGTGCTAGAGGCGAAGGGGGATATCTGATAAACAAGGATGGGGAAAGATTCATGAAAAAATATGCTCCTACTAAACTTGAGCTTGCTTCAAGAGATGTTGTTTCTCGTGCAATGATGACAGAAATTAACGAGGGTAGAGGTTTCAAAAACGAAACTGGCGTAGAATGTCTAAAACTAGATCTTACACACCTTGGCAAAGAAGTACTAATGGGAAAATTGCCTGCAATAAGAGAAATCTCACTAAAATTCTCCGGCGTAGACCCAATCACTGAACCAATTGATGTAAGACCAGTATGTCATTACATGATGGGTGGAATCCATACCAACATAGATGGCGCAACAGAAATACAAGGAATATGGGCAGCTGGAGAAGTTGCTTGCAACAGCGTTCACGGAGCAAATAGGTTGGGGGCAAACTCCACAGCCGAATGTCTTGTCTGGGGAAAGATCACAGGAGAACTGGCTGCAAAATATGTTCTTGAAGGCAAGTCACAACCTCCTTTCCCAATGCACCTGATAGCTACTGAAGAAAAGAGAATCTATGACGGAATTTTTAGAGGAAGTGGAAGCGTAAATCCATACGAAGTGCGCCAGGAATTGACTGATATCATGAATTCAAAAGCTTATGTTTTTAGAAATGAAAGCGATCTAGTTGAAGGACTAAAACAAGTACGACAACTACAACAAAAAACTTGGAAACACGTTGATGATAAAGCTAAAGAGTATAACACAAACTTTTCAAATGTCATGGAACTTGATTCTATGTTTCGTGTTGCTGAAGTCATTTTAATGGGTGCAATCGCAAGAAAGGAATCTAGGGGAGCACATGCCAGAGTTGACTATCCTGACAGGGATGATAAAAACTTCCTACATCATACTCTTGTTTACTATGATACCAAAGAACCAGTTCTTAAGACACATCCAGTAACTATCACTAAATACAAGCCAGTGGAGAGGAAATACTAGTGGCAGAGAGATTGTCAAACCGTGAAGGCATAAAGGGAATGGCAAATCCGACTCGCTATGGAATAGAGCGAGTTGCATATTGGTTACAGAGACTGACTGGACTTGGATTGCTTGCATATTTGATAGGTCATATTTATGAAACAAGTACAATTGTGAATGGAAAAATAGCATGGGATAAGATGCTAGAACTTACACAGACCCCTCAAGGTCATATCCTACTTACTTTGGTGATTGGCATGTGTGTATTTCACACTGCAAATGGTATACGCGTCATGCTTGGTCATGGAGGTATTGGTGTTGGAAAACCTGGTCAGCCTGAATATCCATACAAGGCAGCATCGCTTAACTATAAACAAAGACTTTGCATATGGGTCTCTATTGCTCTTGCCGCATTGGCTATGATGTATGGTGCGTCCGTACTATTTGGTGATTAAAATGAGAGAAAGCATTATCATGAAAATACATTATGGGACAGCACTAGGAGCTGTGGCACTTGTAGCAGTGCACATACTGATGAGAATGTCACAAAAATTTTCTGATTCATTACAATATCAAAATGTCATTGCAAACTATCATTTTCTTCCATACGCATTGATGCTAGAAGTTCTATTGGTCTTGCTTTCAGTGCACGGCTTCAATGGTCTTCGAGTAATTCTCTTGGAACTAAAACAAGGTTCAACATATGAAAAGATGATAAACTATGGATCTCTTGCAGCAATGGCAATATTGATTGCTTATGGCTCAAGAACTATATTGATGGCTGGAATGGGGGTTTCTTAGATATGGCAGTTGTATCTGTACCAAAACCATCTGAAGAGTCGAATTCAAAAGTGAAAACTATTGGTCAAACAAACACTATCACTTTGAGAATATCTAGGTCAAATCCGTCTGAAGGACAAGAGGCAGCTTTTTCTGAATTTCAGATTCCAGTCCAAAAATGGACTACTGTTTTGGAAGCAATATTGTATGTGAAACAAAACTTTGATCATTCTGTAGCAGTAAGATATTCTTGCAGACAGGCATCATGTGGTTCTTGTGGAATGAAAATTAATGGAAAACCCGCACTTGCTTGCTATACGAAGATTTCTGAATTAAACTCCAATGTTGTCACCGTTGAGCCCATGAATAACTTTCCAATAATTAGGGATCTTGCAGTTGATTTTAAACAACTAATTTCAAATCACAAAAAAATGAAGCCATTTATCATAAGAGAAGATTCTGAAGTAACGCCAGAATCCAAGGAATTTATACAAACACCACAAGATCTTGAAAAGTTTCTTCAGTTTTCTTACTGTATCAAATGTGGTCTATGTAATTCTGCATGTCCTACGATGGCTACTGATACATCATTTATTGGTCCACAGGGACTTGCTCAGGCCTATAGATATGTAGCAGATAACAGGGATAAAGGAAAAGATGAGAGGTTAAAAATTGTAGATGACTCTCATGGAATATGGCGATGTCACTTTGCTGGATCTTGTAGCCAAGTTTGTCCAAAAGGTGTGGACCCTGCAATGGCAATACAGTTGCTCAGGGGATATCTCTTAGGATTTAGAAAATAATATTCTAGGGTTTTTTCGGATTCTTGCTAGTGTTTACTTGATTGTTTATGGCTTCTGCCATAAAATGATTTGAAACGTTTACTTTTACATCATTGATACCATCTATCTTAAGCAAGTTATCGTGTACATCCTGCGCAATCTTGAATCCAAATATTGCTGGACAAAATGGACTCGTCAAGTGAAGATCAATTTTAACTTCGGATCCTGCAATGTCAATATTGTCTATTAGTTCAAGCTCCATTATTGAGACATTTATTTCAGGATCAACTACTTTTGTTAGTTCATCGAAAATTTGTCTTCTCAGGTCTTGAGATGCCTGTGACATAAATCAAAAAAGCGTCTATGCTATATATAACCATTCTATTTCCTAAATTGATGTACAGATCTAGATTAGAAGGAAAACTAGATGAAAAC
>JANWLA010000064.1 GCA_025451075.1 Nitrosotalea sp.
AGTAGCACCAGCATATGCAAAAATTAGCTCAACAGGTTACACTGGTAACAAATATTTTGCAACAAGAAAGAGATTGTCATATCATCCAGCAAACAAACAGTTTACTGGCAGTAGCTCAACTGCAACTGCTCCACAGGTAGCTGCAGAGCCTCCAAAACCAAAATCTACTTTCAGAACTACACTTCCGGCAGGATTCAAGCCTTAATTCTTAAAGGCATCTAGCACTTCTTGTGCGTGTCCTGCAGGTTTTACTTTTTCAAAAACTTTTAGGATTTTTCCTTTTTCATCTACCAAAAAAGTTGACCTATTTACTCCCATGTATTCTCGACCCATGAATTGTTTCTTGCCCCACACACCAAATTTCTTTACCACGTCTTTTTCGGTATCTGCAAGTAAAATGAAAGGAACCTTCATTTTCTCACCAAACTTTTTGTGAGACTCTTCATCGTCTGGACTTATTCCAATTATTTCAATTCCTGAAGTCTTGAATTTTTTGTAGTCTTGTGCAAATTCTGCAGCCTCTGTTGTACACCCTGGGGTGAAATCCTTTGGATAAAAGTAAACTACGTATTTCTTGCCTTTGAGATCTGATTTTTTTATGGTTTTACCGTCGGCATCTTTTAGTGCAAAATCTGGAACCTGATCTCCTTCTGATAACATATGAGAGGTACACCGGACGATCCCTACTTATTTTTTGCCTAGTGGTTTCGACTTCTGTTCGGGAGATGGGGTTTGACCCAAAATAATTCTCCCTGTTCAATTTCGAGGTTTGGAAAACTTCTGTTATGTTTAGCAATTTTGATGGCTGTACTAACAGTTACTTTTGTTGTAACATCAATTCTTCTTAATACTTACAAACAAACAGAATTTTTTGGCGTAAATCATAATTGGTTTCATTTTCTTGCAATGATCTGTATGTTACTAACATTTTCTTTAATAATGGTGTATGCAATTGACGACATGTGAAGCCATTTACTACAGGTCGTAAAATTTCTACAATTATACTATTAATCGTAGGTGGAGCAATAGTCGGTTATGGTTTTTATCTTGTAGTAACAGGTGATACCTCCTATGAAAAAGCAGAGAAAGAGAGCAGTATACCTACTATGAGACATGCGAGATGGCTTTTTTCCCAAATAATGACACTACCTGATAATAAAACAAAAATTCACATAGAGACAGACTTTAGATTTCAAACACGTGAAGTATTTGCAGTTGATAATCCTATCAATTATACTATAACTTCAACAGTATATGATTATCCCAATATCAAATACATTACATGGTTTTTTGACAACGATAAACACGATTTTGCAAAAATGTATGGCAATATTCCTGATCAAGCTGTGTCAGTAGGGGAAGCTGGAGATATTATTGCAAATCTTACTCAGCGTGATCCTCATCATGATATTTTTGAAAAAACTGGTACATGGAATGATACTGTAGCAGAACAAGTAACAATGTATGGCATAGCATTTACCAATGATAATTCAGTAATTGTAAGTCATAAGACGGCATATCCGATGGGAAATTCAAATATTCTTTTTACTGTTGATTCTCCTGTTGCCATATTGCAGGCACAAACTGATAGAGATCTGATCAGTCAATCTCATGAATCAGATAAAACAAACTCACATGTTGAAGGACTAACATGGATAATTATCGGATTAATTCCAATTGGGATAGTAGGAGAAATCGTAGTAGAACGTTGGTGGGTCGGTTGAATATTTCGTTATTTTCCTCTAAAATAATCACTCAAAACAACTCTTACAACTTCAGGTACTGATTCAAACTGTTTTCTTTCTACTTGCTAACTTAATCAGATTTTCTATTTTATTTTCACCTAATTCTAGCTTAATCCCAGCTTGTTCCGCAGGTGTCTTACCAATACCACTGTGACTTCTTATGAAATTGTAATGTATTCGATAAGCATCTATCAATTTCTGTGCAGATTCCTTGTGATCCATTCCTCTCATGACCTTTTCACGTTCTCGGAAAGTACCATTCAATCTCTCAACTACCTGATTTAGTCCCTCATGCCTTACTGATACTGACCTGACGTTCTGCACTCTCGGGCCTTTGTTCTCATAATATTCTCTCCAATATGCTTCATTGTATGACATTAAACCGTCATGAACTATGGCTAATGGCTTCGGTGTCTTTCTCTTGGCATCCTGAAATACTGCTCTTGCATCCTCGACCTCACGCCTTTGGGACACCTTGCTTGAGATCCAAAACTTTGTGGTATTATCCATCATATTCCATAGCCATTGGTAGTGACCTTTCTCTATCTGCTCTTTTCTTACATGGACTACCATTTCGTCAATATGATAGACACCTGAAACATCTTTTGGAACTAGGGAATCTACAAACGGTGTGACAACTTGTCCAAACTTGTGAATCCAGTTTAGAATAGAACTTGGACTGACGTTCATTCCATGAAATAGTTTTATGTGTTCCTTTACTTTTCTCAAGGAAACGCCTTTGAAATACAAGTCTAAAGCTAGAGTGATTATCTTAGAGTTTATCTTGTTATAGGCAAAGCCTAGATTGTCAGACCATTTGTGGCTACATTCCTTGCACTTGAATCTCTGAATGTTTCCTGACTTGTTGTGTCTTATTCCTATTTTTATTACATTGACAGAACCACATTTGCAACTAAGTTGGCTTGATGATTCTATTTCCTTAACATCATTGTTGTTTACTATTTTATGTCGTAATTCCTTTGAAATGTAAACTGCTTGTATGTGCTTACATTCTATGTGTCTGAAAGTGTGATCAGGGCATGAGCAGTTCCAACCTTGTTTGAATTGGTGAACTACATCATACCAAGTATCAGATGATTGTGATTTTACCTTGTAAGTTGTTGCATTGATTCTTTTGATTTGATCTGATTGTCCGACTATGGTTAGTGCTTTCATTTCTCTTGCCTGCATTTCTTTTCTGTTTATGACCATTATACCAATACCTACCAATAGATATACAATAGGTATTAATAAATATTACCTATTGGTATCTAATGGTAACATGGCAATGAAAAAGTACATGGTGTCTGTACCTGATGAAATGGTCAAAGCATTAGAAAAAGAACAGAAAGAACGACTACTTGAAACAGTGCCTGAGACAATAAGGATTATTCTCAGCGATCACTTCAGAAGAAAATCACAGAACAAAGAGAAGTAAGCCTTTTGAAACATGAGACGTAGTACTATCTGTAGGGTTTTACAGATACGGAGTTATAAGGCCCTACTAGTACAGTCGTACTAACTGTCACCCAGCAGGGCTCGGGATCGCCAGAGGCGGCACCGTCTGCGAACATACATCTAACGGTGACAGTTTTTTCTTATTATTCGGTGTTCTGGGAAAAAATCCAGATACTAGTTTATATCCAAATATGGTATAATGATAGTCAGGCTAAGTTCACCCAGCAGGGCTCGGGATCGCCAGAGGCGGCACCGTCTGCGAAAATCGACACAACGGGAACTTGGCCTTTTTTATTAGTCCATCATTCATCCAGCAAGTTCCTTTTTATCCCAAAAGTAGCATTTTGCATCTTTTTGTATTCCGTCACTTTTTAATTTATTATGAAATTCCCAAGGCATCAAACCTTCGTGCTGTCGATGAATTATACGATCTTTAAGTGCACCACATAGAATATCTGTAACTTGTATCGGTTCAGATTCATGTGAATCTTTTTCTGCATGTAAAGGGGTATGCTCATTATCAAAAGAAAGTATTTTTACAAATTGTTTTACTATTTTATCAGGTCCTAAGGGATCGAAGTCAGCATCACAATGAATTTGTACTTCGTTTGCAAGTTTGAATAACTTATTTCTCATCTTAAGTCGTTCTGCAGATTTGTGTTCATAATTAGAAAAACAACCTTCAATGAGTTTGATGAATATGTCTATTGCCTTTTCTACTGGATTATCTAATGAATTAGTTTTAATCATAAAGATGAATTCTGCAGACATGCCCAAAATTGATTCTATTTCTTGATCTACTACTTTTCTACATTCAGGATTAAGCTTATTCCACTTAAATTCAGCTCGCTGACCTCTTGTTTTCGGCAATTTTAAAAAATTTTCAAGATAGTGATAAGCTGCTTTATAATTATCATAAAAGGCAAAACAGACAAACCTATCACCAGAGTTTCCACTTGTATCTATCCCAACAGCTGGCTTACTCAGAATTGGAACTAGGTAAATATCCTGATTAATTTGAAATTGTTTTACTTTTCTTTCGGAATATCCACGGTCAATCCAACCTCCAGATTTTCTATACAATTCACTTTTTGCAGTAGTGGTAAAATCCGTAGGAAGTTCAGAAAAAAGTCTATTCATACCTGTTTTTGATTGAAATTCAGGCGATTTTCTTAACAGATCATATTTTCTAAACATTGTTGGTTCTAAGGTGTACTCTTTATCATTCACAAGCTGATTTCTACCAAGAAAAGCGGATCTTACTATATCTACAAAAAGATCATAAGAAACTACCATAAATGAGGTCTTTTACAATAATAATACTAATTGTTTAATAACGTATGCCTAAAACTATGCCTGATGTTGTACCTGACACAAACAGAGTTATTCTTAATGAGCACGTATGAAAAGGAAATTAAGGACAAGACAAGCATTTACCTTTCATAAGATGATTGTTATCCAATCTATCAATTAGATGAACTAATTTCATCTTGAAATTTCTTATCGATTCATTAATCTGTGGTTTTAATGATTCATCGTGATTCTGATTGAATTTCTCAACTAGATCTTTTGCTTTTTTGAAATGTTGGTATGTGTCTTTGTAATCTTTATGCTTCAAATGTTCTAATGCAGATCCACCATTTGTCAAGACTTCAAGCGGTGTTTTTGGCATATGTTCCCTTTCCCATACATCTTGATACGCCTCGTCAAATGTTTGATTCCTTTTATGATCTTGATAGAGTGGATTTACCATGAAAACTAACTTGTTTTCCTTTTCTTCTGTTTCTAAACCAATCAATCGTCGGTAAGCTGGCAATAAATCACCTTGAATGTGTTTTATCTTACCGTCTATCTCATGAGTGTGTAGTTTATTCCTAGATTGACGTATTTCATCTATTCCAAATATTATGGCCAGTGTTACAAGTCCAATTAAGATTACATCTGACAGGGCTAAATTATATTGGCTTAAAGTAGTTTCAAACACTTTATACCACTTATCAGCAAGAAGCCAAGCTGCTACAGATCCGAGAGCGATAAATGATTTTCTTAAGTATGTCGTGAGTTGATATTCGTGGATATTTGGATTTAAAATGATCCAAAACCCCGAAATTGAACAATAGGAATTTTTGATCTGTAAATCCCGTGTTCTGAACAGAACTTGGTTTCGAATGTTTTATATTGTATATTCAGAGGTCAGGTGATTAATGGTTAATCCACGTGCTTGGCTTGCAGAAGCAATAGCTACATACGCACTTGTCTTCTTTGGACCGTTATCTATCATATTATCAGTTGCATATTTTGGCTCAGTTCTAACAATTCCTGCACTTGTTGTAATAGCACTTGCGCATGGTGCTGCAATAGGGTTGATGGTCTACACATTTGGACATGTATCCGGTGCACACATCAATCCAGCTGTTACCATATCCATGATTGTAACAAGACGAATCAATATCAAAGATGGAATTGCTTACATTGTATTTCAGATAATTGGCGCAATTGCTGCTGCTGCAACGCTCAAGCTAATGTTGCCTGAACTTGGTGACAAGGTACACTTTGGTACACAAGGTGGACCTAGTGCACTTTTGAATAATAGTGCAATCTCGGGATTTACAGTTGAAGCAATTCTTACATTCTTCTTGGTAACTGTTATTTTCATGACTGCTGTGCACAAAAAAGCACCTGCTGGCATGTATGGGCTTGCTATTGGTGGAATGATATTTTTAATACACTTGGTAGGTGTTCCACTAACTGGGGCAAGTGTCAATCCTGCAAGAACCTTGGGACCTGCAATAATATCTGGATACTGGAATGATCACTGGATATACTGGGCAGGACCAATAGTAGGCGCTGTTATTGCAGGACTTGTAATGAACTATATCTTTGTAAAAAAGGCTGAAAAAGAAGTCGCCTAGATTTTTCATCACTTTTGAAATGTATTATAACAGGTCTTTGCTGAATTTTATTTGTGGACCCGTAGCACAGCTTGGATAGTGCGGACGCTTGCGGAGCGTCAGGTCGTGGGTTCGAGTCCCCCCGGGCC
>JANWLA010000065.1 GCA_025451075.1 Nitrosotalea sp.
CAAGATATGAAATGGCGGCTGAATGAACGTCCTGCTTTGGACTTTCTATGCGCTCTCCACTCTCAACTGAAAGATCGTTGATGCGACGCTGGATGCTTGTTATCTCTGCCTTTTCGTGCTCGATGTGCTCGATGATTTCAACCGTATGAGTCTTTACTAGGTCGTACTTGGTATCAGATATTTCGTTGCTCTTGTTTTGCAACTTTGCGTCAAATCGTAGCATCCGAATTGACTTTAGCTGGCTATCAAGTTCTCCAAGTCTTTTCTCAAGTTTTTCTTTGATCTGTCTTTCGGTCTCATCTAGAGTTAACAATTTCATCTTATATTTTTCATGGATCAGTTCAGCATCCTCTTTCATGTCATCGTTTTCAGATACGATATCCATCAGGGCGCGTATACGGCGCATGGTAAGCCCCTTCTCTCGCAACAGTCTCTGGGCATCTAATCTCCATCTAGGGATAAAGATTACAAATTGTCCCTGTATGACCAATTGCTCGAATGCTATCTGCTTGAGTCCTTCAGAACCACAATCAACGCCAACGGTTTGTACACTTCCATCGATGTCAGTTATGGTGCCTATTACTTTGCCGATATAGGTGCCGTACATGTCCTTAACTTGCTTGCCGATAAATTCGATCTCTTCCTTGCTCATTGGATAAGTGTTTTAAATTTCATATAATCAGCAAAGTGTTAACAAGCTTTCCAGTTTTGGTAAGATCATTTTAGCTAATGATCATACAAAATTACAAAAAATACGTAATTTTATAATCACTTGTTTAGTAATGGTACAATAATGATTACAAAGGAAGAGTTAGATCAGATACTGCACTTTGTTTCCAAGCGTTGGGTAGACATGAGCAGGGATGAAAAGAACAAGGCGTTTGAAAACATGCCAACAGATTTTTGGATGAATTCAATGGGCGGTACTGCAGGTCCAGGCAAATGGGTTACAATGCTAATGTACACAGAGGATGTGCAAGAGGCCGAGTCGTTCAAAGAAGTCTTGCTGCGATGGCAGGCAAAACACAATGCACCAAAGTTGGAGCCATCCGATCTAATACAAATCGGCAAAAAGTAGATTAGCTTATTATCCACAGTTGGCTTGAACGATAATGTTGTCATCTGAATTTTCAAATTCTGAAAATGAAATTCTTTTGAAACATTTTTCAAATGTGGACGATTCAGTATTTGCCATAATCAGCCCAAGACAAGTAGACAGAGGAGCTCTGATGTCAAGATATAGCAGAACTGACAAGAGCATGCGAAGGATTTTCTTGGACGAGTTTTCCCAAAATGAAAATCGTGGAGAAGAGTTTTACAACAAAGTCTTGCTAGAATACGGCGATGATTCAGTTGCAGAGCTTGGAGAAGCGCAGATAGCAATAGAAGGGCTGTCAAACATCGCAGTAAAAAAAATTGAAGACAGAAGAATTGGCCTGTCATATCTTGAAAAATCTTCAAGATATGTTGCATGGGATAAAAAAGTAAACGGCGAGTACAAGTTTTACAGAGAACCAGAGATAATGAATTCACGATACGCTGACATGTATCTTGAATCATGCAATCTTGATTTTGAAGTATATTCCAAAAACATCCAGACTACAATTGATTTTATGAAGGACCGAGAGCCAATTGAGAAACAAAAATTCCGAGACTCGACTGGTGTAGATGTCTTGTATTCCAAACTTTCAAGCGAGGATGAGACAAAGTCTGCAACAAGAATCTACAATGCAACAATTCGTGCAAAAGCGCTAGACATTCTCAGGGGAATACTTCCTGCATCTACTTTGACTAATGTTGGAATTACTGGAAATGGAAGGGCGTTTGAATACTTGCTGACCATACTTTATTCCTCAGGCCTCCAGGAAGAAAAAACCCTCGCTGGAAAAATTCAGAGGGAGTTGAACACTACAATTAGATCATTTGTAAGGCGAGCAGACGACATGCACGGCAAAGCCCTGCAAAAATATCTAAACGACATCAAGACAAAATCTTTAACGCTTGGCAAAAAACATCTCAAGCCAAAAAAGAGTGCAAGCCATCTTGCAGACCTGGTAGATTATGAACAAGAGAAAAAAGCAGAAGAGAAAATAATTTCTGCCATATTGTATGAGCAGTCAGGCGGGGCATCATTTAGAGAAATACTTGCCCAAGTGAAAAAAATAAAATCATCAGAGAGAAAAAAAATAATCAAGACATTTTCGGGTTTAAGGCAGAACAGAAGGCAGAGGCCTCCACGTGCATTTGAAATGACAGACTATACATTTGATTTTCTCACAAACTTTGGAATGTTCCGAGACTTTCACAGACACCGTGTGCTTACACTGGAGCGACAGTTGCTTGCAGCAAACCGTGGATACTTTATGCCAGACGAGATAAAGCAGCTTGGAATCAAAAAAGATTTTGACGATTGCATGTACAAGTCAAAAGAAGTTTGGGATGCCATGAAAACCAAGATGCCGGAGCAGGCGCAGTATGTTGTAAACTTTGCATACAACTATCCATACTTTATGAAACTAAACCTGCGTGAAGCTGCGCATCTAATTGAACTGCGAACCGTTCCACAGGGACACCAGGACTATAGAAAGGCCGCGCAGGAGATGTTCAAGGCAATTAAAAAAGTTCACCCAAACTTGTCCAATATAATCAAGTTTGCAGATATGAAATCATACAGCCTTGAAAGGCTTGAGGCAGAAAAAAGAATTGAAGAAAAACGCAAAAAACTCGGCTAGTGACATAATTTAGCACTGGCACCAGTCACTGAATAGTAACATTGAACCAGCGGTTCGTTTAAAATTTTAAAAAGAATCCAGTCCATCATAATTAAGGAGAAAAATAATATGAGAAAAATAATTGTCCTCTCGTTCATAACCCTCGACGGAGTCATGCAAGCACCTGGCGGACCTGACGAAGATACATCAAGCGGTTTCAAATATGGCGGTTGGACTGTACCTTATTTTGATGAAGTTGGTGCCAAGATCATGGAAAAACAGATGAAACCTGCAGATCTTCTTTTGGGCAGAAAAACATTTGAGATTTTTGTCTCCTACTGGCCGAAACATGAAAATGGATGGCCAGGCATCAATGATGTCACAAAATACGTCATGTCCAAGACCATGAAAAAGTCAGATTGGAAAAACTCAGTATTCCTCAAAAATTTGGTAGATATCAAAAAACTCAAAAATTCAAAAGGTTCTGACATTCAAGTTTGGGGTAGTGATAAGCTTGTTCAGATGCTACTTAAGAATGATTTAGTGGACGAACTCTGGCTCAAAATATTTCCCGTTACGCTCGGCACGGGCAAACGTTTGTTTGGCGATGGAACCATCCCTGCAGCCTTTACATTACTAGAGAGTTCGGTTACACCAAGTGGAGTGATTATTGCCAATTACAAGCGCGCAGGTAAAGTGAAAACAGGATCATTTTAGTAGGAAAATTTCCCGCTATGGGTGGAGATTACAATAAAAAAGCCATCTTTGAAACAAATATTGGTGTAAACATATTGAACCAGTGGTTCTAATGATTAAATATCAGAGACACAAAGTTAGTGTATGAATTGCGGATGCAGAAAAGATGACAAGTGTATATCTCCAGACTGTAATTGCTCCACTACTGGAATATGTACATGTGGTCCGTCATGCCATTGCAGCTCAAACAAAAAGTAGCGTAAAAACTAATTTTTTTGTTTTTACCATGTTACATAGTTTTAAAATTTGCGTCCAAAGGAAATGAATGTGTCTTCTTAAACAATTGTAGGATACTCATAAAGAGTTTACAGAGCATTGTCACGTGATGGCAAACATTCCAGACTATAACACAAAACACCAGGACTGTACGGAGTATCTTGAAATTGTTCGAGAAATATTATGGAGCAAGCCTGTGGAAGAGCAATCATAGTACAAAGCCAAAATCCAGAGATGTATACCTACTCAGTATTTAGTTACTTGATAGTCTTTTTTTGGTTTTCCAAAGACTTGATCTAATGTTCTTGGCTTGCCGTCTTTGAACACATCTGAGCTACAGTGCTTCATTGAAAAAGCTGCCATCTGCATTATGATGTTTTTTAGCTCCTTTCCTTTCTCTGTAACAGTGTACTCTATTTTGATTGGAGTCTGAGCATATACTTGTCTTTTAATCAAACCGCTTTTTTCCATCTCTCGCAATCGTACGGAAAGTGTCTTTGGGTTTATTCCCTCTACTGATTCTAGGAATTGATTAAATCTTGTCTGATTCAAGATTAGCATGTTGCGAAGTATGTGTATGGTAAATTTTTTACCAACAAGTCTGAACGTATTGTCTACAGGACAGCACTTCATCTGGTCTGACATTTCTTTGAGTTCTTGAGGCATCAACTTACTAAAATCTCACTTACTTTCTGTTTTGTCACTTCCCAATTTATATACTTACCTTTCTATAGTGACTATAAGAAAGTAATATGAAATGTGAATCAGGAACATGCAATACAGAAGAAGAAGCAACGTGCTCTTGTACCTCAGAGACAGAATGCGATGACTGCGGTTGTGGAACAGCTGATCCTGTAAAACAATCAATGGAGTTGCTACACAGAGCATTTCATGATGCTCTGTACCAGGCACATGTGGAACGACTAAAAAAGAGAATTGACGCCTCATTTGGTCCTACACTAGACAAGGGTGCAGATGCAATGATTGAGACGGCAGCCAAAATATGGCAATCATTGCTAGTCCAGTCAGAGGGCAAAAAAGAGCTCGAGTCAAAGTTGCAAAAAATATTTTCCGAAGTAAGCAAGAGATAAACTACTCCCCAAAAGCAGAATCTCTTACTTTTATTTTTTTAGCATGCAATAAAACAAAATTTTTTCTAGATGCAAATTGTCCATTTCAAAAGACTGTCACTGCATGAACCTTGGAATCTTTTTTACAGCATGCGATACAGAAATTCTTCCAGGCCCCAGCACTATTACAGTCAGCAAAATCACAAATATTAGCAATTCAAGCTCAAGCCCATTTTGGCCAGAAAAGGACTTTAATTTTTTGAGAAATACCATGATTACAAGCATCTCTATTGCAAGAAGACTGCCTGCAATTCTTGTCAGCACTCCTGCTATGAGCATCACACCTCCAATAATCTCCAGTAGGCCAATCAGGGGCGCCATCTCGGCAGGAAGGCCTATGCTAGTGAAAAATCCCCCAGTGCCACTGTTAAACTTGCCAAGGCTGTGAACAATAAACAAGACACCCACAGAAATTCTCAGTCCAAAATGACTAAGATCATGCAACTTGTGTGTTCTAAGAGTGGCGTCTACCATGCATGAATTCCCTTGCACGCCATACAAATTGTTTGCGTACACAACATACCAAGACTATCATATGAAAACGCGACTATTTTCCAAATCAAATATTCAGATGTAATTTGATTGTGTGTTACAATTACTGTATAGTTTTGAAATTTTTTAACTTTGATATCAACTGGATATTTCTTCCAGCAAGCGCACCAACACCTAGCATCATTATCAAGTCAACAACCAGTGTGATTTGAATAGCAAAGGTTCCAAGTGTTTTTTGGGCACCATATGCAGTCATGAAATAATCTGGACCTATGAAGACATACCCCAGGATAAATCTTGACACTAGTCCTGCCAGCCAGATAATGTATGGAATGTATCCTCCCTTTGCATGAATTTTTCCATCATCTGCTTTCCAGAGCATGATGGTATTGCCAACAAACCTGTGTGACAGATATGTTGCACCTACAAGCACGCCGGCATATACAAAAACATACCAAATAGACACGCCTACCTGAAATGAGCTAAATCCGGCCAACATGCTGATTGCAAAATAAGAAACAGTTGAAAGAATTATCCTATTTTTGTTGACAGGGCCACCTGATATTATCTTGCGAAACCTGAAAACCAGTACCACTAGAAACACTAGAAGAAATATTGCAGCCTGGGATGATTCCATGATTATACCATGCAGAAATTTCCTTAATCAACCATTACAAATTTTTTGCAGTTTGGTTGTCTGATTCTTTTCAGGATAGATACAATTGCAAGTATCAGACATAGTCAACCAGTGGCAATGTCAGGTGGATTTCAGCCCCCTTGCCTGTCCCCTCAGACTCGGCCCATATCTTTCCCCCATGCACCTCTACAATTCCCTTGCATACAACAAGTCCAAGCCCAGAGCCGCCATGTTCTCTTGTGACAGATGTGTCAATTTGATAAAACTTGACAAAGATTTGATCTAGATGTGTTTTTGATATTCCAACTCCATTGTCTTTTACAATTATTCTTGCACTATCACCTTCTGCATACAACTTTATGAAAATTTTTCCAGCATTTTTTGGACAAAAGTCAATTGCGTTGTTTATCAGATTGTGTATGACCTGCTCAATTCTTAGCGAGTCACACATGCAAAAAAGTTCAGGCTGGAGCTGCGTCATGATTTTGACATTGTGTTTTTCCATAGTGGGCGTTATGTTTTCAATAAGACCCCGTATGATATCAGCCAAGTCACGTTTTGTTTTTGATATCCTCAACTGACCAAGCTCAATTTTTTGTACATCCAAAAGATCAGTCATCAATTTTGAGAGGTTTTTAGAGTTTGATTTTATAATATCAAGTCTTTGCCTTTGTGCATCAGTTAGCGGCCCAAATGTATCTGTAAGCAGTATATCCACATAACCTTGTATTGGTACAAGAGGCGTCTTTAATTCGTGGGTTATCATTGTCAAAAATTCCTCTTTTGACTTGTCAATCTTGCGCAGCTCATCGTACTGTTTCCGTATATGTGCCTCGTTCTCCTCAATCTTCTTTCTTGCGTTGTAAAGCTCTGTGATATCTTTGATTATGGTGTTGCTCCTCATCTTGCCGTCTCCCTCATGAAATGTGGTTGCACTCAGCAAGGCAGGAAAGGTTGTTCCGTCCTTTCTTTTCATCCAAATTTCCTTGTTGGTTATACTCAGGCCAGACTTCCACGAGTCAAAAGATTGCGTCATGTGGCTGATGCTTTTATCTGCAGTATGCTCGAAAATTGACATTCCAATTATTTGGTTTTTTGCATATCCCAGGTTTAGCGCATATGCATCATTGCAGTCAGTAATTATACCATCATTGTCTATTGTACGCATCAGGTCAGGTGATGTATCATACAAACTTCGGAATTTTTGTTCTGTAGCTGTAAGCAAGAGGTTTGTTTTTTTGAGATCTTCATACTGCTGGTTTATCTTTTTTTGATCCTGCTCAATGGTATGCCTTGCAGCATAAATATCAGATACGTCCCTAAGTGATACAATTCTGCCCAAGAGCTTGCCCTTGTCATCATACAGGCTTGTTCCAGAAAGCAGTGTTGGAAATGAACTCCCATCTTTTCTTTTAAGCCAAATCTCAACATTGGATATGACTCCAGTTACCTTCCAATGGCTGATTCCTTTTTCCATTTCATCATAGCTTCGCTCAGCAGTGTGCTTGATTATCGAACTTCCTATAATTTCCTCTTTTTCATATCCAAGATTGTTTACATATGATTTGTTGCAATCAACAATTATTCCGTTAAGATCAATTGTACGCAAAAGATCAGGTGAGTTGTCATAGAGATTTTTGTATTTGGCCTCTGCTGCTATGATGGTATCATATGTTTTTTTAAGCTCGGCATATTTTTTTTCCACTTGCTCTTCTGCATGTTTTGCTTTTTCCAGCGCTTCATGTATCAGGGATACATCCTGTATGGTTATCAGATAAATGCCAGATTCCAAGAGTTCTCCTCCAATTCTTGCACCCTGGCATACACCAAAAAATGTCGTGCCGTTCTTTTTGCGCAATTGGATTTCTATCAAGGGTCCTATCCCTTTTTCTATCATTTCTTTGAAGCCATCAAGTGCAGTTTTTTTGTACTCGGGCGTAATAAAATCAAAGCATGGTTTTCCAACAATCTCAATTTTTGAATAATCAAAGTGTTCAAGCATGCGCTTGTTTGCATCAAGTATTATTCCGTTTTCATCCAGTGTGCATACAAAATCTGGAGACATTTCATAAAATGTCCTGTACCTCTGATCTAAGATATGCGGTGGAATCATCTGGTATAGTATATGATATGTTTTTAGTTAATAAAATGTTAGTAGAAGGTACTGAATATTCCAATAATTACATATAATCATCATTACCGGACAGTGCATCTAGATTTAGATTTACTTGCAAGCCAAATGAGAGGTTGTCATTTCTTATTTTTCCGGTACTTTTTGCCCGTATTTTTGTCAAAGTATATGAAAGTACAACGGGAATTAGGGCAGTGGTGTATGCCTGAACCCGGGTCAAACTCTATTAATCCAGAGTCACAGTCAGGACAGTTCAAAGCCATGAAATAACCGTCCGGTACTGTCATTTAAAAGATTGGCGTATCTTATCACCAAATGCAAATAAGGGCAGTCGTTTTTGTGAGCGAGTACGGTACAATTTCACAATGAACGAACACATTCTTTTCAATACCAAGCCCCTAGTAATAGTGCAGATTCTCTACTGGCGGTAATTGTTCTCCGGGATAAAACCCTCTGAACAACCGCTTGAATCTGTTATTTTTTCAATATCAGGAATGGGCTTTCCAAGGAAAGATTAGTGTATTCGTACTTTGATACTATACACATTGAATATTTACAAGTGCTATGAGATACTAGGGCTTGCTCCAGGTGCATCTGTTGAGGAAATAAAACAGGCATATCGAGGGCTTGTTCTCAAACACCACCCAGACAAGTGTCCCACAGAAGAAAGTGAATCAAGGTTTAGGCAGATCTCAGATGCATACCAGGCCTTGAGGATTCAAAACATAAAGGTACAAAAAATCACGCAAAAATTTGATGACATCTATCCAGAAGAGGCCGTATCATCATACGAGCAGGCCCAGACATTGGCTACAAAACACCAGTATGAGCAAGCAATTGTATTTTACGACAAAGCACTGGAACGACTGCCAAGATATGCAAATGCATGGCTCAAAAAAGGAGATGCATCGTATCACCTAAAAAAACATGAGGAGGCACTTTATTGCTATGGCAAAGTTTTACAGATAAACCCGGATTCAGCAGATGCCTGGAACCTGCAAGGAATATGCCTTTCAGACTTGGGAAAATATGAGGAAGCGCTAGAATCTTTTGACGAGGCAACTGTGCTTGACCCATCACATGCACCTGCATGGAATTTCAAAGGCGTCTGTTTTTTTACGCTTGGAAGACTAGAGATGGCACTTGATTGCTTTGACAAGGCAACAAAACTAAATCCGGAATTTGCAGTTGCATGGTACAACAAGGGAGGAGTGCTTGCAAAGATTGGCAAGAAAAAAGAGGCCGAAAAGTGCTACGAAAAATCAAAGAGTCTAAGGCAATAGTTTTTCTGCAAGATTGTTTAGATGTAAAATTAGTTTATTATTTCAGGATATATTCAATAGATAAAAAACTCTAGAAGATCGTCTGGTTCATCAAACTCTGATGTATCAAAGTCAAGAGTTTCGTTATTTATCACACCAGATTGGGATTTATTTCCCACATCCAGTTGCTTTTGACATTATTTAATAGGAATTTAGAGTCAAGCTGCGTCAAAACTTGTCATATGGAATCGTACCGCACCAAGATACGGATAGATTGTACAGTACATGACCCATAGATAACCAGTACTTTGATTAAAATTGGAATATTCATGTTTCATCTTATGGATACGTGCACGAACTTGCTTTATTTTGCCGTAGTGTACACCCGCTAGTGAGTTTGAACAGGGAGCTGAACACTTTTCTGGTGTAATCGCTTTCCCAGATAAAATGCGCCTGTGATAATCCCCATCTCAATAGGTGCAATACACCACAAGCAAATTAGCAGAACCTTTTTCTTTCTAGGCGACAGGCCCATGACGTGTCTGTACCATTGTGATACATACTTCATTTCTTAAACCTCCAATGTTCATACTTTCTCTTAAGGCTATCCAACAGGATTTTTGAAATAAAATATCAAAGCGCCAGGTAAGGGATTCGAACCCCTGCATGCTTGCGCATAACCGCTACCTTGTTTTGATCTCGAGGCGGTCGCCGTTCCACTTGGCTAACCTGGCACTTGTCAAGAATTCAGATTTTGGCACATAAATAACATGGCAATAAAGTGATCAGTAGATCAAATATATAATAAAGAATATAAAGTAGACAATTTATTATATAAATAACAAATGGAGACAATCACAAAAAAGACAGTCTCAATAGAATACGAGGGCAAAAAGCATGTCCTGCCTGATGATGTTACAGTAGGTATGTTCTTGGCCCAGATTGGCCTCCCAGAAGACACCCCTGTTATCATGAAGACCACAAGAGAGGGCTTTATGATCATACCACAAACAGGAAAAAATTGATAGTGTATAGTTTATTATTGATATTTACCAATACCACAAGTGAATCCAATTGACAAAGACTAGAATCTCAATTACAATCGATGACCAAACCGCAAAGGCAATCGAATTATACTATAGAGAAAAGGTAAAAAACGCAGCAGAAAAAGGCGAGGCAATACCAAAACTTTCAAACATCTATGAAGAAATCATAGAAAAAGGCTGGGACAAGTCTTTTGCAAAAAAGAAATAAGAAGACAAAAACTACAACCACGTAGAGAGTAAGACAAATGGGCCTAGATCTAAAACAGCTTTGTGTACGGGAAAGAACAAACCTTGAATCATTTGCATCTAAAGTTGTAGCAATTGATGCATACAATGCAATATATCAATTTTTATCAATCATACGAGGGCCGGATGGTCTTCCACTGACTGACTATAATGGAAAGATAACAAGCCACATCAGCGGATTATTTTACCGAAACATCAATTTCTTATCCCTTGGAATAAAACCAGTCTATGTCTTTGATGGAAGACCGCCATCACTAAAGTCAGCAGAGATCCAAAGAAGAAAGCAGGTAAAAAAAGATGCAACGATAAAATATGAAAAAGCAATAAGCGAGGGCAACTATGCAGAGGCAAAAAAGTTTGCACAGCAGACATCTGTTCTGCGAGATGACATGGTGGAAGAATCAAAAAAATTCTTGGCACTATTTGGGATACCATCCATTCAGGCACCATCAGAAGGCGAAGCTACTGCGGCTCACCTTACTACTACAGGAAAGGCCCATGCATCTGCAAGCCAGGACTTTGATTCAATGCTGTTTGGCACAAAAAGGCTTGTTAGAAACTTTACAAATAGTGGTAAAAGAAAACTTCCAAACAGAAACACTACAATTGAGATAGAGCCAGAAATTATCCAGCTAGACAAGACACTGACAGAGCTTGGAGTAACAAGAGAGCAGCTTGTAGACATTGGCATACTCATAGGGACGGATTTTAACCCAGACGGCTTTGAGAGGATAGGCCCCAAGACTGCACTAAAAATGATTAAAGACCATGGAAGACTGGAGGAGGTTTCCCAGATACAGGACAAGCTAGAAGAGATTGACTATAAACAGATACGTGATATTTTCCTAAAACCCCAGGTGATAGATGTGCCTGAGATCAAGTTTTCAGACGTGGATTATACCGGAATTGTCAACTATCTTACAAAGGAGCGAAGTTTTTCGCTTGACCGTGTGGATACATCACTTAACAGGCTAAGAAAGGCACTAGAGAAAAAGAGCCACAATCTAGAGCAGTGGTTCGTTTAAAATTTTAAATGTAGAAGAAAGTTATGCTAATTTTTTAAGTTACAATAATACATATTCATAGACATTTATTCCACAAATCTCGAATCTGATAAAAATTTAGTCAAACATCTAAAAGATAATGAGATCTCCACATGGTCATCTAATACTAACATAGAAAATATGCGGATCTCTTAAATAACAAATGTACTGTAATAGGATATGTCCGGGACAGAACAGATTCCAGACCAAGATTATAAAGAAATACCTCAGAGAATAGGATGGAAGACGGTATTACGAATAATCGAGTTTTTGTACCACAATAGTAAATCAAAGAAAACTCATATTTCGCTAAAGTGTAATCTAGGATACAAAAAATGCATTCTATACCTTAATTGGCTAGAGATGATGGATTTGATACAAAAACGTGTTGATATAGATGGATCACATTTGATAATTCTGAGCGATAGAGGGATAAGACTTGCTCAGAAATTTTCTAATCAATAGATCTTTTATTATTTCAGAATATTACAACAGAACAATATTACTTGTCGCAACAGTAAGCGCGGCTTAATTACTTGATTTGTATTGTACTGGATAATGACAAAAAACAACTTTGTGAAATCAAAAATTACGACATCTCTCCTTGGTGCATTATTTGTGGGGTTGATACTGATATCTCCAACAGTAATCAATGCTAATGTGAATGCGATAACTGAATCACCACAACCTACTGCACCAGTTAGAATAGCACCTGCTGCACCTACTGCAGTTGGTTGTTATCATTGGACTAAAGAGACTGGTTGGCAAACAATCTCATGCATGTCTGATGCTGATGTGAAAAAACTAGGTCTTGCAGATGAAGGAAATAACGTAGCTTTACTTGGCGGACAAGAGAATTCAGCAAGCACCCTTAACTTTGGCTTAGTGCAAGTGAATCTATCTACATACACGTGCTGTGAGACTGATACTGTAAATGGAAATGGTGCATTTAGTATACAAACTAATACCAATACATTCCAAGATAAGAACTTGAAAACAGGTTGGTGCAATTCCTATTTCAAAACATTCCCGCAAGTAATGTAGCAGGAACATGTATTGAACAATGGGAAAATAATGTAAACATAGCAGTTCTATGTGCCCCAGTTCCGGTTCAAACTCTATCGCAAGGATATAATGCATATGTTGATGGATCTACCAATAGTGGTGCTGGAACAATCACTGTTAACTACTGTAGTACCCAGTGTTGGGCAAAAACTGACACTGATAAAACAGGTCTCGCAGGAAATTGGAATCAGGTCACTGGAACCATACTTGGTGAATCGAGTACAGATACACAAAATGGAGAAGCAGTATTCCAATCTCCAACTACCGAATATACAACTATTCAGGCTGGAGCACCATCTGCGTTTTCATACAGTGTAGGAAGTCAATCACAAACCGCTGAAGAAAACAATCTCAGCTATGTACCATCATACACTTCAACCTCATGTAGTGGATCAACCTGTAGTACATATACAGAATCCACTAACTAACTCCTTTTTTTATTATTTTGTATTCAATATCATCAATTATGATTACGAATTACTATTCAAACATTAGGAAGAAAGTTACATTGATGTTTTAAATCATGTTTGTTCAGTATATAGTATAAAATGAAAACTTGGTACTTGCCGATGATAATTGGTATATGTATAATTACAATAGCTGGAGTATTAGTCACATTTGGTAATTTCTTTCCCTCTACTTCCTCAGCATACTCATCTTTACATAAGACGCCTTCATTGCCAAAGATCATAATTCTTCTGAATGGCACAAATTCCGCTCAGCAGCCATTTCTCCAATTTAACACAAGTCATGGACAAAACATGATATTGCTACTAAATGTAACATCAGATCCACAAAATCTTCCAATTACTCTTTCCGTTGGACCCAAATTAGGATTTGAAAGTCCAGAAGGAGTAGACTGGAATCTCTCATCACATGTTATCAATAATACTTCTACCAGTGTTTTATTGGATATCTCAACTGGAAATAATGTCAAACCCGGAAAATATTCCATGGAAGTTGATGCTAACACAGCACAATTACCCAATGAGAATTTTACAGAATCATTTGGTTTTGATCTTGTAGTGACAAAGTGATTATTTGTTCGTTCAATATGAATAACACTACAAGATTAGCGTTAGACTGAGCAGGTAATCCGATCAGAACTTTAACCTGATGGTGTCACACTAATTTTACTTCACTCCTACCTGGCACTTGACAGTGACCCCATTTTGATCAATAAACAGCAACATATCTATTGAGTTTACAATAAAAAAGCCATACTTTGAAACTATTCCCCAGTGTAAATATATTGAACCAGTGGTTTGCGTAAATATCAGACCCAGTCACTTACAAATTCAGAATAATCTTTTGAATAATGTTGCAATTGAGATAAAGATGGTAGCTGGAGTACAGTAGAAAGATGCATCACTTTTTTAAATCACGTAGTAGTATGATATGAATTGAAAAAGACACCTCTAGCAGTGTTAATTTTACTAATTTTAATAGTGTCATATTCCATTCCAGGCATAGACAAGACACCAGCATATGCAGAATTTGACAAATCTGGCAACTATGTATGCAATCCATTTGAAAGAAGTCTTGAGACTAACATCTACATCGATACTGTCAACAAAATAAACGACAAGATGACAACATACACAAGAACCAATCCAAATGCAACAATGCTTGAACAGCATGATGTCATAATACAGGACCAAAAAACATGGGACCTTTACAACAAGTCAAGAGAATGTATTACTTCCATTGGAATAAATCCTGATGATGTCATCACATTTGACACAAATGTAACACATGCAATCACAGTACCAGAGTTTGGTTCATCATCCCTAGCATTAACGACTGTTGCGATAATAACAAGCATTGTGATTTACAAAAGGTTTTTCTAAACAACTAAATCATGCGCTTAATTGTTTAAATGAACTAGATACACAAGTAATAATATGAAAGTTCAAGGTTATGCAGCACAAAAAGCAAAGTCATCTCTTGGTCCGTTTTCATTCGAAAGGCGTGAGCCCGGAGATCATGATATTGTAATTGACATAGGATACTGTGGAATCTGCCACACTGACATACACCAGGTTGGCGATGAATGGGGAGGCTCGATATTTCCAATGGTCCCAGGACATGAAATCACAGGAGTCGTATCAAAGACAGGACCAAAGGCAACTAGGTACAAAGTAGGCGACAGAGTAGGCGTAGGATGTTTTGTAGATTCATGTCGCAAGTGTGATGCATGCAACAAAAATTTAGAGCAATACTGTACCAATGGAATGGTTACAACCTACAACGGGACTCAAAAAGATGGCACCATAACCCAAGGTGGATATTCAAGTAAAATTGTGGTAAACGAAAATTATGTATTAAAAATCCCAGAGTCCTTGCCACTTGACAAAGCTGCACCCTTGTTGTGTGCAGGCATTACACTGTACTCTCCACTTATGCACTGGAAGGCAGGACCTGGAAAAAAAGTTGCAATCATAGGTCTTGGAGGAATAGGTCATATGGGAGTAAAGATTGCACATGCACTTGGTGCCGAGGTTACGGTTCTTAGCCATTCGCTCAAAAAACAAGAGGATGGAAAAAAGCTTGGCGCAGATTATTTTTATGCAACATCAGACCCTGCAACATTTGAAAAACTAAAAGGGTATTTTGATCTTATAATCAATACAGTTTCTGCAGAGCTTGACTGGAACCAGTACCTTGAGCTCCTTGCATTAGATGGCTCCATGGTAGTTGTCGGAATTCCAGAAAAACAGACACCTGTTGGCTCTTTTCCACTTGTTGCAGGTAGACGCAGCCTTGCAGGCTCGCTCATAGGCGGAATAAAAGAAACACAAGAGATGCTTGACTTTTGCGCCAAGAACAACATTGCAAGTGAAATTGAACTTATCCCAATTCAAAAGGTGAATGAGGCCTACAAGAGAATACTTGCAAGCGATGTCAGGTACAGGTTTGTAATTGACATAAAATCACTTGCACAAAACTGACAAGATATAATCATGTCAAGAAATAGCTTGAAAAATACCAAAACCTAGTGCGGAGAGTGAAACACCTGCGAGGTTGTAATAACATCCTTCCATGGCCCGTCTGGTACATCACCAGAATCAACAAACCTCCAGTTTACCACATTTTTCCCATGCTGCAAATTGATATAGTCTTTTACTGCAGGGGAAACATCCAGTCCAGCATTATGGTTTATGGTATTCTGTGGCAGAGAACTCCCAAAGACATAGGCTGTATCATCATATACAAACGGGCCAGAGTCTTCCCACTGGGCATACGCAGTCTTGTTGCCCTTTGTAATCTCTATCCACTTGTTTTTTACCATGGACTCGGAATCGTTCCATGATTTTTGTGAAGCCCAGTATACGGCACCATACGAGTCTGCCTTGCGGGTACCATCATCATAAAAATCATTATACGGCAATGCAAAGTAAAACGGATTCTCTTTTGGAACAAACTGCGACGGGAGATACTGGTTTCTATTTGTAGGATCATCCACACCGCCATAATGGTTCATCCAGTCATCATCCCATGCACTGGATAGGTTGTCATTATACTGGTTGTCAGCATCAGCAGGCTCGCCCACCCAGAAATATGTCGTGACGATATTTTGGTGCCATGGATATTTTCCACTGCCAAGATTTGTTGAAATTATTTTTTTACTTTTCAGATATTCCACAGAGTTTGTCATGTCGCTGTCAGTCATGTTTCCTTTAAAGTACAGGTCAAAATTTTTGTCAAGCCATTTTGGATATTTTGTGTCATAGATTGCATTTTGAGAAATGCCATCCATTGTGACCATCGCATACCCATCATTTCGTATTTTATCAATTAACAAATCAAGCTCATGAATCTGGGTCTGGTTTATCGTATCATCATATACAAAGCCAGGGTGCTTGTTGGCATAGTCCTGCGGGTGCAGCACTACCACAGCAAACCCATACTTTACCATGCTACGCAAAACTTGGGCATATGTCTGGTCATGGTTCAGGCTTGCCCATGCAGTATTTCCCTTGTTGAGGTCCCCAATTTCTGCAGTTGCTGGAAATCTAAAAAACGCAGCACCAGACAGTTTGTAGGGCGGTATGTCTTGGGTCTCATTGGTACTAAGGTATACCATGTTATTTTCAAACAAAGAAATGACAGTATCGTTGTTGATTGCATTGTATGGTGCAATGAAGATGTTAGGCATTATTCCAAGCGTGTCTGAAATCTTTTGGTTTGTATTATGAATTAATGCAGACTGTTCATCACGTGAAAAGGTGTTAAAGTGCTCATGGTTCCACCCATGGTTTGCAACAACAAATTTTGGCGCATCCTGCTTTAGCGCATCAGATACAGAGCCCACAATCTTTCCATCTTGTCCAAAATAATTTCCAATTATGCCTACAGTCAGGCTTGCATTTTGGTGCTCAAACTCGTTTATCACTCCGACCTGTACATCATCTAGCCAATAGTCCTGAATGTCATCCATTCGAAATACGACACACTGACAGGATTGTACAGCATGGGCCTCCTGTACAACACCCAGAGATGCAGCAAAAAGCAAGACAAGAATTATTTTCATCAAGCGTATCAGAATTTCATACTTGCTACTACTTAATTGATTTCAAGATGATTTTATCGTAATAGACAAGTATTTTTCAGACAAGACGCAAAACACCAATTAACATCAGGGTTTTACATTATACGTGTCGCATCAAAAAAGATTCGATCCCGTTTTACTAGTGATAAGTGGTGCAATCTTTTCCATTTTAATCCTGATGGCATTTTTGGTCTTCTCTGCAATCAGCATGATTGCAATAGGGCTTGGCGCCGCTGTTGTGATTTACCAGATGATAACTTTACAAAAAAGCCAAGCTTCAAGGACAAGGCGTGCAAAACAGTTTCCTTCACCATTTTTCATCTTTCTTTTAGTATCCCCAATTGTTCTGGGGGCAACAGTTGGCTTTGATGTATACCACATCCAAAGCTCGATATCAAAGGCAATTTTGCTGTGGGGCCTTACCATGACATTTTGGAGCACATTATTGTTCATCCCACTTGCGCTTTACAGCAAGCACCGCGAGATGTCCATTCCACAGGCATCATCATTTCCAAGGGTTACCATCATAGTTCCTGCATATAATGAAGAAAAAGTAATTGAAAGAACAATCCAGGCAATTGTGGATACAAAATATCAAGACAAGGAAATCATTCTAGTCGATGATGGCAGCAAGGACAAGACCTGGGAGATAATGGCCAAGTACAAAAAACAGGCCAAGGTCTTACAAAAAACCAATGGTGGAAAAGCTAGCGCAATAAATTTTGGCCTTGCCTATTCCACCGGAGAAATAATTGTCATAATTGATGCCGATACAATAATTGGACACGAATCTCTGATACATCTAGTCCAAGGATTTTCAATTGATAAAAACGTGGCAGCAGTTGCAGGAAACATCAAAGTCAGAAACAGAAGAAACTGGCTCACGTGGTGTCAGGCAATTGAATATGTCGCAGGAATACAGATTGTAAGAAGAGCACTTGATGTCTTTGGTGCAATTTCTGTTGTTCCAGGGGCACTAGGGTCTTTTAGAAAAAATATACTAGAGGATATTGGAAGTTACCACAAGGATACACTGGTAGAGGACTTTGATCTGACATTAAAGATTCTCAAGACAAAAATGTTCATAGCTGGAAGTACAAATGCCACTGCATATACAGAGGCACCTGAATCGATCAAGAGCCTGTACAAGCAAAGAAAAAGGTGGTACAACGGAAATCTCCAGGTTTTTTCAAGACACTCTGACGCACTGACAAATCCACGGTTTGGAATCTTGCAAAAGTTTGTCTTTCCATACATGATATTTTCAAGCTGCATCATGCCATTGGTCAGCTTTATCACAATAGGCAGTGCAATATACGCAGCAATCTTTGGCAGCGGATTGTTTGTTCTTGAGATGTTTGCAATATTTTCAGCCCTGCAGTGCATGCAGGTGACACTTGCAGTAAGGCTGGACAATGAGGACCCAAGGCTTATTCCATACGGAGTCTTTCTCGTAGTTGGATTCAAGCAGATACTTGACATTTTGCTCATTGTTGCAATCTTGGAACATTTGATAAAAAAAGACCAAGTCTGGACCAGTGCAGAAAGAATAGGTACCTGATTTTTCCTGAATTTATAAAATCATAGTATACCGTACAGCCATTTTTAAAGATCCAACATGTTTGTCGAATTTTTCAATATTGACTTTTAATAACAGGCATTTGATATCATGCAACAAGGTGGAATACATTTGGAAATACCAAGAATTTACATTTTAAAATTGTTGCCAGTCTTTTTGCTCTGTATGATTCCAGCAGCATTTGCAGATACAAGCGGATCAATTGCAGTAACCCTGACTTATACCAATGGAGACACTGCAGACTATTGGCCAGTATCGTTCAAGATTTACCAAGATTCAAGCCAAACACCCTACAAAGAGATCGAATCAATCACAGGAAATCCGTTCAACATAGTATCTCTTCCAATTGGCCACCAGTACAAGATTGTAGCATACGCAAACAGCATGTACTCTAGTGTAACATATGTCGACTTGGAACAGTCCCACCAAGATGTTACAATAAATCTTCCACTTCCAGGAGGGATGCGCATCAATGCTTTCTACAATGACGGTGTCACACCAATTGTAAACGCTACGGTCTATGTCATGTCTGCCCAAGATAACAAGACATGGGGTCACAGTCCCACAAATGTAGATGGCAACTCGCTGCGTTTTTGGATAGAGCCCACAACTGTCCCAGATGATCATTATATTGTAAATGTGCACATTGGGAATCATCTAGTATATTCAGATTCTCCAATATACCTCAGGCCAGGAATATCCCAGGAAATAAAAATTACAACAAACTGGCCCCCGGTTGTCAATTCTCTTGTCACTGCCAAGGTTCTCAATTCCCAGTCACACCCAGTCTCTTCTTCTGATGGCAAGTTTTCAGTCAGCCTCTTTGACAGCACAGGTAACAAGATATCAGAATCCCCAGTCACATCACGTGGTGAGGCATATTTTTCCAACCTCAAAGTTGGCGACTATACATTCAAGGTAACAAATACAACCGACAATTCAGCGTGGGCAACTGCAAACATAACAGAAGACGGGTTGACCACAACTTTTCAGATAGTACAAAGTGCCCCAGCAAGTAGTTCAACTGGTTCATCTACATCTCCAGCCAACACACCTACACCTACCGTCCCACCCACAGTTACTCCAGTTTCACCAACACCAAAACTTCCCATGCCAACTTGCAACTGTGTTGCATTCAGGCTAGACAATGTACAGGATTATTGGCTAGACAATGTACAGATCAAAGTAATAGATAGTTTTGACAGCAAGGATGCTGGAATCACCATTGGTACAATAGGCAAGGCATTTGGAAATGATTCCAAGCTAGTAGGTTATCTCAAATCAAAAACACAGGCAGGCAACATGGATATTGCAATAAACGGATGGAGTTTTGAAGACTTTACAACTTTTACCAAAGACCAACAGTCCCAGATTCTGCAAGAATCAAAGGCCAAGATATCAAGTGTACTTGATGTCACACCGACAGTATTCATGCCACCATATGAAAAAACAGATAACGATACGTTTTATGCAATGGCACAAAACGGCATCCAAGTAATAAGCAGCAACTCTGCCCTAAAGATTCCATCAGATCTTGCAGAAAAAATTCACAGTTATCCAGCAAATGTATTTTCTGGAGTTCTCGCACAGAATACAAACCAAAGCATGCTAGATGACAAAATAATATCAAGCATCCAAGACAGCATGCAAAATAATGGCTATGCAATAGTTACAATCAGTTTTCAAGATTATGCCCAAAGCAATGGAACAGTCAAGATTAACACACCCGACACAGAAAAGATACAAAATCTCCAGTCCCTAATTGATGAAATAAGAAATAATGGATACCGCATTGTTACAATCAACAAAATGACTGACATGTTCCAGGTTCCATCCTGGGCAAATGCCACACAAGAATGGTCACAGGATAAAATACCAGCATCAGAATATCTCAAGACAATCAAATCCATGATACAGCAAAACGTGATAAAAGGACAAGCAGGCTCTGATCTGACAACATTGCCAGGCTGGGTAAAACAAGATGCCAAGTGGAATTCAATAGGGTTAGTTTCAAATGATGAATTTCTCAGAGCAATAGAGTATCTTGTCCAGTCAAATATTATCAGATAAACTCAAGGGTTTTTGGGACCTACCATCTCATCGTCTTTTACACTATTGTCCCACTTGCCGCGTATTCCCTTGTATATGACCACCCCTCCAGTGCCAAACAATCCAAGGGCCAGTGCAAGATAGAGCACGTAATCATAACTTTTGTCAGAGCACTTGACATGCACTTGGACCCCGGTGGAATAATCATAACAGTCGTCAAAGTTTTGCTGCTGGACTGCAAACTGGGCATAGCCAGAGTTTGCAATTCCACCAACCACAAAACCTGAAAATATGATAACTGCCCCTATCATGATAAGCCGTATGTCACTCATGATGGCATTATTTTATTCTGCACAATATTTAACGTTCCTACAATTCTATACCAATTGATCAAAAGAAAATGGTTTTCGGCTTTGGCAAGAAAAAAACACAGGAGCATCCCACTGCGCCAGTTCATAATGAAAGGACAATCACACTTGAAGACATACCAGGCATGCTCCAAGAGATAGAGTCTCCACGAGTTGCCGATGTCATCAGCATTGCAAAAACAACCAGGGATGAAGTAGAAACACACAAGAAAAAAATTCGTGAACTTATTTTACAGCTAGAATCAGATGGTCTAAAGCTTGACGACGTTGACAAAAATCTCGGAGTCATTGTAAAGCGGGGAAAAAATGCAATAGTATCTACCATCAAAAAAGAGACATCATCTGCCCTGACAAGTGCTACAAAGTATGACCAGGCAGTATTGCTCAACACAGAGATAAGTCAGATGCTAAAAAAAATAGGTGATGTGCTTGGGTTAAATTCAAGGATAATCCATATTTTTGCAAAAAAATATGCAGACAATCTCAAAGATGAAATTGCCAAGGTAGCAAAGAGTAGAAACCAGTTACAGTCATCAATAAATTTTGTAGAAAACCTCAAGGCAGGCAGCAAGGAGATAGTAGACTTGGGCCAAAAGATTACAGAGTATAGAATTACAGTACAACAAAAAAATGACAGGATATCAGAAATAATATCAGAGATCGAGACCCTGAAAAACAATATTGTAAGTCTTGAAAAACAGATTCATGAGTTAAAATCAAGCGATGGACATGCCAAGTTTCTTGAGGTAAAACGCAGAATAGATTCCATGTCATCTGAAAAGTCAGAGGTAAAAAATGTCATAGACTTTCAATTCTCAAAGATCTCAAGACCCCTTGGACGGTACAGCTACATCTCCTCGTTTGAAAAGCCAGTAAGAAAAATGATGGACGAACTTGTTGCAAACCCGTATGATGTTATTTCCCCACAAAACAAGACTGGCATAATTCAGATACTAGAAGCCGTGGAAAAATCCATAGTGTCAGGTTCCATATCTGTCAAGGATGCCGACAAGTCACTAGAGCAGGTACAAGAAACAATATCAAGACTTGATGAATTCATAGTGCTAAAGGAATCATACTCTAGCAAGGTATCAACACTTGAAAAAGACATGGCAGTCTTTGACATAAAGTCACTAGAGTCAAAAGAGCAAGAACTACACAAGACAAGATCAGACCATGCAAATTTTGAAGCCCTCAAAAAGAAACTAGAGGTCGAAATAAAAGACAGTGAACATGTACTTGCAAAAAACATATCCGACCTAGAATCAGGCCTTAGTAGACTGGTACATTTCAAAGTCTTGCTCAAGTGATACCATACCTCGAAGATTAATTAGCTTGTAATGAGGACTTGATCCAATGATATTTTCAAAGAAAGAAAAACTCCAGAGAACTGTAACAATAAAAAAAGATGTCAGGGATGGAATTTTGTCATATTGTAAAATGAACCACCCAAACGAGTGTATACTGATACTTAGGGGAAAATCAAGAAAGGGCAACATATTTGTCGATGGCCTTGTGATTCCACCGTTTTTCCATACAGGTCCCACATTTGCAGGGTTTCCCCATTCTTTTCTACCACTTGATACAAGCTACATTGGAACAGTCCACTCACATCCTTCAGGCCTTGCCCAGCCCTCAGTTACTGATCTGCACAATTTTTTCGGTTTTGTCTCAATTATCATACAATCACCGTATGAAGACGGTGACATTTTTTCGTATGACCGTGATGGCAACCTGCTTGAAACCACGATAAGTTCGGAGCAATCCTGACAAAAATTTATAAGCTTTTTGATGTAACCTCTATCGTTGATAAATTACAAGACTTATCTCGTATTTCTTTTCGGTTCCTTAGCGTTTAGCATAGGAATACAGTTACTAGCATCATACCTGAATTGGCCCCCATTTTCAGGTGTAGCAATCGCACTTGCGGTATTCATAATCTTCCCGCTAGTACTACGAAACAGGTCACTCAAGCGCATGGGCGGAATGGGCTCAGATACAGGCGTTGGCGGCGGCGGTGGATTTTTCGGACAAAGCCAGGGTGTCAAGTACATCTGCCTTGCGTGCAACAATAGATACAAGGGCGGAATGTGTCCAAGATGCGGCTCCAAAATGAAGAGAGCAGATTTTTAGACAAGTAAAATGACCCTTGAAGAACTCAGAAGCAAAGCACTATTCCAAAATACAATTGATACATGGATAATGTTATGCGAAGAAAAAAAATCAGACTGGTTCTTGCCTGATGATTATAAAAAATTCATTGCACACTTGTTCCAGAGCGGACTGAAGCTGCAAAAGTTCCCATTGTGCATAAAAGAAACCGGCGGAATGTACCAGAGGGGAAAAGACAAGACCCAGTTTGCAGAAACACTTGCCCAGTCAACTGATCCAAATGCAGCTGCATATACAATCAAACTTTCAGATAGTACAATAGGCATAATTCGCCAGTTCAATTCTGTCGTAGCTACATAGAAAAATCAAACTTGAAGACAAGTTACATTTTAACTACAAATCAAGTCCTAGCTAGGAAAGTTATCTTATCAGAAAATAACTAGTTTTTTCTTTTCTTTAGAAACTGGGCAATTGCAACTACAGGAATTTCATTTGACTGGTCTATTATCGATATTTCTTGGTTGTACTGGGTTTTGATAGTAGGTTTGTATTCAGTCATTTCACAATAATACACAGATGCAACATGAGTGGTCCCATTGAGGATCTCCCTTGTGATATCATCAGATTCTGGAAAGTTTGTAAAACTTATCAGATATCCACCACACCACCCAATAGAAGGAGTGTTTGGAGGTATTGCATTTGTTAGAAACTTTTCCACTGAAGCATGCTTTGAGATATGATGTATGATTATCTTCTTTACGGGCTTGTATTCCACCTCTGGAATTATCTCAACAACACTTTCTGTAGTCATACCTTAAGGTACCATCAATAGTATATAGGCTATTTTTCAGATACAATCTTTGCCTTTTCTTGTCTTTCTTGATTTTCTTTTACAGATTTTTTGAGTTCTTCATAGGACTCGAGGTATTCTTTTTTCATCAAGTTTTCAGGTTTAGTCTTTTTCATACAATTACTAGGACATGCCGGCGTTTAGCAGTTGCTTTTGAGCACGAAACAATCAGTTCAACATTAGCATCAATTGATTCCCTCGAGTTTTGTTCATAGGGCTCATGATTTGAAGAATCCTTAACATCAATGTTAACGTTATAGTGTCATGAAAAAATCAGTCATGATAACACTGATAATTTTGGTAACAATTGGAATAGGAACTTTTTCTATTGTGTACGTATTTGTAATTCCACACATACCACAAGAGCACATTCAATTGCATTGTCTTCAACATGAAATGGAATCAATTCCACATATGAAATGGAATTGTTATTACTTTGCCCATTAAGATTCAAGGTCTGTAAGACTCCAACTATCTGTTAGTTGAAAAACTGTAGGACTAGATAAAACAGTTAGAACAAGTTAGAAGAAATAAAAAAGAAAGGTTATAGAATAAGTTTTTTCTTATCCTAGGTCAACTACGGATGTTGTAACTGCTGGCACTTGTCTTTCTACAGTCAATGCGGAACCAGTTGGTAGTACAACTTCAGCCTTGATGTTGTCTAACTGTGCTGGTCTATCTGCACTCTTGTATTGAATTACCAAGTTTGCATGTTCGCCCTGATCAAGTATGGCGTTGTTGTTCTTGTTGACATCAAAGTACACTATTGCTTGTGTAGTAGTTGATGCGTGTGCAAGTGTTCCATTTACTGCATTTTGGTCCACACATCCCGCTGTCATGGCAGCATTAACTGCTGACGATACATCGGTGTATGTAGCCGAAGTCAATACACATGTACTCTTGTAGATGTTATCATATCGTACAGTATTGCTGTAATACTTGATGTCTGCCAGAGCTGGATCAAGACTTACTGCGTCTCCACCACCTGCTACCTTGAGAGGTATCACTGTGGCGTTAAGTACGCTGCCTGAGACATAACCTATGCCGGTCACCTTGCCTGCAATCTCAAGTGCACTGCTTGATTCTGCAACACTGGATGAAATTGCTGTCTTTGCCTTTTGTGTTGTTGAAAAACCCATGTTGAGAACGACAAAGGCTAAAGCTGCAGCAACGATTA
>JANWLA010000066.1 GCA_025451075.1 Nitrosotalea sp.
TGGAACTTGTCTACTTGTTTTTCATTGAGGGCTAATCCACAATTCTTGTGTGTTGGGACTACGACCATGCCATCTAGCTTAAAGTCTACTTCGTACATGTGGACTTTTTCACATTCACACATGCTCGGAATAAAATGAATCCACTATATTTGCTTATTTGAAAGATTTAACTAGATCATTTTTTCTAGCAAATATATGCGAAAGTACACTGTATTCGCGATTTTTGCATTTTTGCTAATCGTACCTCTTGCTTTACAATCTGCTCATGCTACTTCAAGTTCTGATTCTTGGTATCCTGGAAAGGGACTCAAGCAGGGCGATTACTTTAGCTATAACGTATGCTGGACAGACTGGCACAATTGCGCCCCATTTCAGATGAATTTCTGGGTTAAAAATGAGACAAGTGATGGAAACGGATGGAATGTTGTGTTTATGGTAGTTGATGGTTCCAATGTACAAAAAGGAATCATGACCATAGGAAAAATAACTCCAGACCCGACATCCTTTGACTCTAATATTTCTGATTATACTGGAGTTTACAGAAGCACTGTATCCTGGTTGGATTCTTTTGCAACAAAAGATACTCCAAAAACTTTCAATGTCCCAGCATGGGGCAGAACTGGTTCAGTGGGTGGACAATCTGTTGGTCCTGTAGATCATGAAAAAGTTACAGTAGGAGCAGGCACATTTGATACATGGGTTATTGGATGGCATAAAGGAGTTGATAACAAAATTTGGATAGATTCCAGTATTCCATTTCCAGTAAAGGCTATTGTCTATGTGGATGTCACTACAGGGGCACCTCCTCCTGACTATACTCTAGAATTATTAAAAATGGGAAATAGCCCAACAGAGCCTGATGTATTGAAAGGACCATCCACTGGCATTAGTACTACAAGTGCTCTGTGTGATAAGCCTAACATGGAACAAGACTCTGTTCATCAAGTTACTACAACAGATTCAAGTTCAATGGTTGTTGAGTATAGATACAGTCCATCTAATCCGCATAATGGCTGTCCAATAGAATTCAGATTGTCCTTTGAACAAAACTTTGATCAAAGCCAAAAATTCAGCAATTTACAATATGATATCTTCATAGTTGATAATAATGATCAGAAATTGTACTCACTTGCTCAAGACAAGGGCAGAACAGCTTTGTTTGCACCAGTTGGTGATGATGATAACACATTTACCATGAAAGGAACTACTCCTGTAACCCACTTTGTTATTGCTGCTCTTGGTACTGGACCTGAAGGGTCTCTTCCAGACACTACTGCTGCTGGTTTAGTGAGAGTTGATGTAAAGACACAGGACTCGTTTGGTGGTACTCCTGTTACTGGACAAAATAACACTATGAATAATTCTACAGTACCAGAATTTCCATTGAGTTCACTCTTGGTAATGGCAATTGTAGTTGGACTAGGAGTTCTATTTGTAAGAATTAGTCCTCAATTATCAAATACTAGACTATAAAAAAATTACTTGATACAATGCCCAACATAAGAATAGTAGCTATTTTTGCTGTCATTGTAATTGCTGCTGTAGCCGGAATTGCATGGCCATTTCTTTCTACCATGAAAGTTGGCTATATACTGCAACCTGTACAGGCAAGCCAATGGCATATGGGAAAGGGATCAGAATTTGTCCCTGATATGGTATACCAGGTCTCTTTTAACCAGACAAAATTTTTAGCTGACATGAAATTTCTTCCAGTCTCTGGAGGAGCACAGCAACTTCTAGTCAAGATTAATCCAAGTGATGGTGGAAACGAAATAGACCAGACCGTAAACATTGGCCTAGTTTATGATTTTGTGGACACATCTAACGAGTCCAAATCATACTTTGACATCTTGAACCAGTCTGTTTTTTCCATGAGGGACTATGCAACTGACGCCAAGTTTCTTGCAAAAGATGCAGAGTGGGGAGATCTTTACATTGGAGCAAATGAGGAAAAACTCAAAGTGACTGATTCTGGAAAGATGTCATTTCAGTTTGGCTCTGCAAACGCATATCTCTTGTCATACAGAATAGGTGCTAAAATAAATAAAATCTGGATAGTTGACAACTTGCCGCTTCCTGTAAAGGCTGAAATTTATGATCCTGATGGAAATCTTCAGTATACTTACGAGCTAGTTTCGTTGAAAGCCCCTGCAACTCCTGGCTTGACCTCGTAGCAATTCTCAAACAACCAATCACAGAAGTTTCTGATGTTGTCGTTTATCTTGCCCCAGACATGCAAGGAAGCTGGCAAGACATCCAGTCTATAATTTTGGTCAATTACTCTCACTCCTTCTTTTCCCTCATACATGTAGGCATCCTGAATCTGGACATTTCCCAATAGTTCAGTCGCTTTTGCTTTTATGGTATCACGTGGTATGGGAAATGATTTTGCATCTCTTTGGAATACAAATCCAATGTTTTCGGTTCCGTAGGATTCATAATCTTCTATTTTTCCTCTCTCGGGAAAATTGAGTGAAACTTTGACGTTGTATTTTTTTCCAACGCTTGTTGCAATTTCGTTTATTGTGGTAAATGCAAGACCTGGGCTCTTTTTTAAGAGAAATCTGATCTGAGGGCTGTTTGATTTTAGTTCTTCTTGCAGTCTAGAAGATATTTGGGAGAAGCTCATGTTTATGATCCAGAAAATTTCTCATATATGCATTAGGTTTTGTTTATTGTATTAATTTTCAAATTAGAGACAAGAAGACATTATGCATACGAAATACTCACGAGGCTACAAGAATAACAAGATGGAGAGATACAATGGAGAGTTTAGAGATAGAGAGAAGATTGTCAGAGGAATCAAAATCAAGGATTCGGTTCTCATTAATGGTTATCAAATGTATCATAATTACTTACGACCTCACATGGGTTTGAATGGGATGACGCCTGCACAGGCTTGCGGTATCAATATTGAGGGTGATAACAAGTGGATAACCTTAATCCGAAATGCAAGTAGGAGAGAAGTTTGACGGTTTACGAATGTCCACTTTGTAGAATGAAGATGAATCTTGATTTTGATTATGAACTAAGATATTTTTGGTGTGATGATTGTAGAAATAGGATTAGGATCTATTGGAAACCCTATAATAATAAGAGTGGAAATGATGGTATTTATACTACTGCCTAGAGTGGAAATGGCTTTTAGAAATCTATTTTTATGATGTATTTGTAAATTAACACATCAGTACTTGTACCCTCAAGGCCGACAAACTCACTCACTCCCCAAACTGTGAGTGGTGAAGTCTAGGCGGTATCACTTGGGGCTAATTGGGTACTGATCCCTTTTATTATTACATATTCAACATCTTTTTCATTGTTGGTACGATTTCATTAGTGAAATCTAATTCTATTACAGATGGCAATCTTATTTTTTTATTATTACACCATGCAACCTTATCAGCTATGTTATGTGCCTTTGATTCACTCCTTGTTTTTACCTGTAGTATATTTGCAAATGGTATACAATCTGAATCACATTCAAAATTAATTTCAGATAATGGTATGGAATTTTGCCTCGCATATGATTCTAATTGTGATTGTATTTTTCGCATTACTATATAATTAAAAGTACGAATTATCTTACCTGTAGGTTTTCTTGATTCTTTAATAGATCGTAATTTTTTAATTTCATCTATAATTTTTGTTCTGTCCAATGCTATACAGAATGCAATTCTATTCCTCTTATCAAATTCCAATTTTTTAATGATTGATTTTCTTGATTGTTTATTTAGTTTTGACATTCTTGTACGTTGCTGACTAATCTTATCTGACAGAGATTGTATATTTTCTCTACTGCCAATTATTATTGCTAAATACTTGTAGTTCCCTATTACTTCATCTCCAGATACATCCATTCCGCCTATGAGCATGGATTTTTTATTACCATGTAGTTAAAATGAAGATAAGTCAATAAAATTGATCCAAATCTGAGTTTTACTTGGATCAATTAGATCCACTGTGTTTATCTTTATCGAACACCAATACGGAATATGTCATCATGCAATAACTCTACTGATGTGACAATGAACAGGATCATTACAACAATCCTAGCAACCGCAATAATCAGATACATAGAACCACAACTTCAATCTACAACATTTGCAAATACGCTTATGGGAAGTTACGAAGATAGTGATCAAAAACGATAAACAGGCTTTACCTGATGCAGTCAAAGTCATTCGTTGCTGGTTAGAAATCTAACCATTCCCACCTTTTTCAACCGACTTTTTACAGTCAAAAAATACACCGCAGATTATACAGAACCTATAGCAATATTACATGATTCATACTAAAATCAATTTATTCATACTTTTAAAATAGAAGAAATTATTTTTTTGTGTTTGTTAGACGTGAAATCTTCAAAATTTTACCATTTATTTTTGGTCATAATATATAAAGAAATTGGTATGAAGTACAATTGACAGAACAATATTCTAAGTTTTATCGATATTGATGCAACTTTATTGAAATCATCAAAAGACAAAAATCAAATTTGATCTATTGCTCTAATGCTTTTATGATTGGGAAATTCTTTTAATTGTACACACTTGAGTACAATTCATGCTTCCAATGGATAACGACGGAGCGCCACATGACGAATATTCAGAGCGCGCAACAAGCGTTGAAGATTACAAGGTTACATGCATCCAGTTTATCAAAGATATCAGCGGGGACTATCTTGCATGGGTTGACTATTACAAATTACAAGAAGATGAAGACAAGAAAAGGCGCACACAAATTAACGCAATTGTAGAACGCACAAATGAATGGATTGCAAAGATTGCAACAACAATCAAGGGAGTAGATGTTGTCATGAATGATGGAATACAAAAGATGGCAGAAAATACTGCAGGATATCCATTCCAGATTGGAGTCTTTGTAAACAACATGTCAGGCTATACACTTGCAAAACCTGGAACAGTTGATATCAACATAAAAGCAGTTGGAAGGGAAGGATTCAAGGTAAAACTAGGCTGGCACCAAAAAGATAAAAGATTCTTGATCAGTTCCACAAGTCCAGTTACAATAGACGAATCAAATATTTCAGATACAGATTCTGACTTGATGGACATTCATCTAAAAATGGATGCTCAAAAATGCCAACTGCGTGATGTCATATCATTTACTGTAATAGTAATTGAAACAAAGGATGGTCAGGAATATGAAAGACGTGGCATGACAACTATAATCCACATGGGCTAACTTCTAAAACTACTCTAGATTCTTCAGATCGTTTATCAGAATATTTCATCTGTGATATTTTCTTGCACAATTCCAAGTCATTGACAAGAGATGCAGTACCTAAAATCATATTTCCAAGATATTCTATCTTGACGTTTTTGTTGGCTAGCGCGTTTTTTAGCCAGTCACTGTCTGGATTTCTTCGTGAAAAATAGAACTTGTCGTTATAAAATACAGCCCTGATTTCCACCGCATGCTCTTTTCCTGATTTTCTTCCAGTAGTGACCAGTACTGCCTTGAATGTACCCTCTTGAATCTCCACGGCAATGATTTAGTTATAAAGAATTTAACCGATTGGATTGAAAACTCTGATACCTTATACAATAAACTGACTTGACAAGTTCACTTCATGGCTACACGAATTGAATATTCAGGAAAACAAGTCAAAGCAGATGACTTTAAGGGAAAAAAAGTCATTGATAGAGAAGGAATAGAGTATGGGAACGTAAAACATGTTCACATCAATACCGACACTCTAGAAGTTGTAGGAATTACAGTCCACAAGGGATTGCACAAGGACCACTTTCTATCACGTGACTATATCGACAGATTCACTGAGGAATCAGTTCTGTTATCTTCTGCACCAATAAGGGTAGACTCGCAGGTAGTTGACATCGATGGACGCAAGATTGGAAAGATAAAAAGACTGCACATGACTACTGATACAAATGAGTTAGAGTCTGTTGAAGTGTCCACTGGTCTTTCAGGATCAAGAATCTTTCGCACTTCAGAAATCTGGGGCGTTGGTGATAAGGTAATCCTCAGACAAACAAAAGACGAATACAAAAATCCATAAAATCCTTTTTTCATCTTTTTTATTTTATTACAGCTCTGATGATTGTATTACATAGTATAGTACCAATTTATAATAGATTAATCTCCCAGTCTTTGTTGTACGCAGTAGAAACCGACAAACTTTCCAAGGTTTACTCTAGCGGTCTTAAAGCAGTTGATGAAGTATCCATTAAACTAGAAAACGGCGAGATCTTTGGTTTTCTGGGTCCAAATGGTGCAGGAAAAAGTACCACTATAATGATCCTGACTACATTATTGAAACCAACCTCTGGCAAGGCGTTTGTTGGTGGATTTGATGTTACAACGCAAGCAAAAAAAGTTCGACAAAATATTGGATATGTCCAGCAGGATTCCACCGTTGATGAATATCTGACAGGCAGGGAAAACCTCGAGTTGCAAGCAAGACTCAACCATATCCCAAAGGATGTCAGAACAAAGAGAATAGACGAGATACTCTCGATAATAGAACTAGAGGACAGGCAAAATGAAGCAGCAGTAACATACTCTGGAGGCATGAGAAAAAGACTCGACATTGGAGGAGGCCTGCTCAACATGCCCAAAGTCTTGTTCTTGGACGAGCCCACATTGGGTCTTGATATACAGACAAGATACAAAATTTGGGAGTATATAAAAAAAATCCATGACGAGTTTGAGATGTCTATTTTCCTTACTACTCACTACATGGAGGAAGCCGACAAGCTCTGCAATAACATATCAATAATTGACAATGGAAAAATCAAGATAACAGATTCTCCAAAGGAACTAAAAAATGCACTAGGAAACGAGATTGTGGTTTTTGAAATAAATTCAGAGCTAAAACTAGAAAGACTGGTCTGTGAAATAAAAAATCTTGCTACTGTAAAAGATGTATCCACAAATGGCTCTATTGTAACGGTATTTACAACCAGTGGAGATCAGCTAATCCCGCAAATTTTTCACCAGGCAACAAACCTTGAAATAAAAATAGAAAACATTTCTCTTACAAAACCAACACTTGATGATGTATTTTTATCCCATACAGGTCGTGAGCTGCGAGAAGATGACGGCAAATATGACAGGAAAAAAATGCGTGAACGAATGAGGAGAATCAGGGCATGACAATGTTGCTTGATACGTATACAATTTTCTGGAGGGAGATGAAAAGATACAAAAAATCCCGAAGCGGAATTCTGATACGACTAATCCAGCCTGCAATATGGATAATAGTAATGGGAAATACATTTGCAAGTACAAGGCCCCTTATCCAGTCTGTAGGCTTTAGCGGCTCTTACATTGAATTTATGGCACCAGGTGTGATAATGCTCACTGCAATATTCACCAGTATTTTCGGAGGGGTCAATACATTGTGGGATAGACGATATGGTTTTATGAATAAAGCGCTCGTCTCCCCAGTTTCAAGATCATCAATAGCACTAGGTAAAATGCTTGCAATATCTATCATCTCTACACTACAATCAAGTCTGATTCTGGGAATTGCACTTGCACTGGGAGTGCACATCTCAAACCTGCTTGTAATATTTCCAATATTGTTGACTGTCACAGTATTCTCACTGGGATTTTCTGGAATATCTGTAATTGTCGCTGCCACCTCAAAATCACAAGAGACCTTTTGGGGAGTCATCAATTTTCTTGGAATGCCACTGTTCATGTTAAGTCCGGCACTTTTCCCATTGGAGCTCTTGCCGTCCTGGCTTGCATTTGTAGCAAGACTAAATCCTGTTACCTACTCTGTACTACTCATAAGGCAGATGATGACTGGCACCGTCCAGATTCTATCCATTACACTTGAGCTTGCTGTACTAGGCAGTTTTGTTATAGTAATGGTTGCCCTTGCAAGCTATGTCTTCACACGTGAAGTCAACAAGCCATTCTAATTTACCAGAATTGACCAAAACTGTAACAATTCCTAACTAAGGAGATCTTTTTCGTATCTTGCAATCTGTGCGTGTTGAAGACTTTCCCAGTTCTAATTGGGATTATGGCACTTGTACTCTCAAGTATGTTTGTTAATTATTCATGGGCTACCCCGACTCCCTCATTTTCTACCCAGTGGGGTACATACGGACTCCAGAATACGGGCCAGTTTGCATTTCCACAGGGTGTATCAATTGACTCATCAGGAAATGTGTATGTAACTGATCTTGGAAACCGAAGAGTAGAGAAATTTGATAACAATGGAAACTTTCTCTTTACTTTTGGAACAAAGGGTTCTGGTGATGGTCAGTTCAATGCTCCTGTGGGTATAGCAGTTACTAGTAATTCCATATACGTTGTTGATAATGAAAGAAATGATATTCAAAAATTTGACAGCACGGGCAAATTTGTAACAAAGTGGGGTGGACAAGGATCTGACACTGGCCAATTCTTACTTCCACAAGGTGTTGCAGTAGACCCAAGTGGTGACGTGTATGTTGTGGATACGGGAAATAGTAGAATTGAGAAATTTGATGATACTGGAAAATTTTTGCTAACTATTGGAGCAAGTGGATTGGGTGATGGTCAATTTTTGTCTCCACGTGCAGTTGCTGCCGACTCGCAAGGGAGTATCTATGTAGCTGATTCGGGAGGAAACAAGATAGAAAAATTCACAGAGGACGGTGTGTTCTTGGCATCTTTTGATGCTTCTACTGGAGCAAATCTCCAGACTCCTCTTGGCATGTCTATTGACAGCTCTGGAAATATCTATGTGGCAGACAGTGGAAATAATAGAGTTGTTGAACTAGATACTAACGGTCACACTGTAACATCCTGGGGAAGCCAGGGTACGGGTGCTGACTTTTTTGATACTCCTAGAGATACTGCTGTTGATACAACTGGAAATGTCTTTGTTGTAGACTCTAACAATAACAGGATTGAAAAATTTACTCAAGCCGCGCCTTCAGCTGCAGCACCGGCACAACAAGTTACTACCACTGCTAACCAAACACAAACAACAAATCCCACACAACAAGTTACAGTTACACAAAATACAACCCAGGCCAATACCGTTAAGATCACAGCTCCCAACGATCACACTCCTCCATCAATCACTGCTCCTTCAGACATGACAATTGAGGCAACTGGAATTTTGACACCTGTATCAATTGGTCAGGCCACTGGAACGGATGATAGTGGAATTGCATCAATTACAAGTAATGCCCCACCAAAATTCCCGTTAGGAATCACAATGGTAACCTGGACTGCAATTGATAACGGCGGCAATGTGGCAAAGGCTGTTCAAAAAATCACTGTAGTAGATACAACACCGCCAGTATTGACGGCGCCACAGCCTGTTACAGTAGAAGCAAAAACACCTGATCACAATTCTGTAGATATCGGGCTTCCATCAGTAAATGATGCAGTTGGTGTCGAGTCTGTTACTAATGATGCTCCGCCTTACTTTTCCATTGGCAAGACTACAGTAACCTGGAAGGCACTAGATTCTTCTGGAAATGCAGCAACTGCAACCCAAGTTGTCACAGTGCAAGATACCACTCCACCTGTAATTCATGCTCCTGCTGATATAACACAAGAAGCATCTAGTCCAGCTGCAAATACGGTAAACCTTGGAAATGCAACAGTTACTGATAATGGAATAATAAAATCAGTTACAAACAACGCGCCGTCTGTATTTCCACTGGGCAAGACAACTATAACCTGGACTGCTACTGACCAATCTGAAAATTCAGCAACTGCAACCCAGGTTGTAAATATTGTTGATACCACTCCACCAAAGATCTCTCCACCGTCTACGGTTACATTTGAGGCTACATCACTTGACCAAAATGTTGTACCACTTGGAAACGCAACAGTTACCGATAATGGAATAATAAAATCAGTTACAAATAACGCTACACAATTTTTTGCATTGGGCAAGACTAGCATACTCTGGATAGCAACAGACCAAGCAGGCAACAAGGCAAATGCAACGCAGACAGTTGACGTAGTTCATACCATTCCACCAAAACTTACCATTCCAGCTAACATCACCTTTGAAGCAACTTCACTAAAAGACAACACAGTACCAATTGGCAATGCAACTGCAACTGACATTCAACAGGTTACAATTACAAACAACGCATCAA
>JANWLA010000067.1 GCA_025451075.1 Nitrosotalea sp.
GAGAATTGGATTTATCCCAATTGGTAGAAATTGCATTAAAGACATGGTTGGAAGATGAAGATCCAAAGAAAGTAAAAAATGAATTAAAAGAGAGATAGAAAAATGTCGCATTCTGCAAGATATAAAACAATTTATCAGATGTTGCATATGTACTAGAAAGATACAGTGAGGTGTTTGAGCGCCTTGCCAATGTCACACCAGATGAAGAACTGAAAATGATATATCAAACATTACATACGATGAACAATTTCCTTGGCAGATCATACCTAGTTTCAGTCAATATACTAAAAGAGGTCAATGTCTTGTTTAATGCAATAGAAAAGATACCAAGAAAGGCAGAGTATGAAGAAATTAAAAACATGGTAGAAAAGCAAAAAGAGAATATTGTCAGCACTTTGATTCCAATAAAAGAAGCATTTGAAAGATCAGCGGAATTTGAAAATTTTGGTAGATAAAAAATAAAAGATGCAAGTGGAAAGTGAGCGAGTAATTGCCATACAAAAACCAACATTCAGACAAGATACAATCAATAGAACCATTGAAGATATTTGGAGCCAGAAACAGAAAAGATCTCATTGAAGAATAGTGTTATCATTGAATCCAAAAGACGTAACAGATTTTGACCGAGCCGGTATCAAAAAAATCACCACCCAAGTAACCATAACGTTTGATTTTGGCAAAGAAGAATGTCTACTGGCATTTCAGCCATTAAAGTAAGACAATTGTAAAAAATATTCAGCCCCTCAAAGGTGCATCTAGAACCAAAACCAGTAAAAAATAGACGCTAATCTCTAAACAGCCAGATGATGTAAAGTACCGCAATCCATGTCCAAAATAAGAATTATAAGGACACTTTAGGAAAGTTCTCCATTGATAAAGGTAAATCCAAAACAGATGCTCAAGGACATGGTCAACACTATGAAACTTGCCAAAAAGTCAGACAAAGAAGACTATATGGAACACTTGAGACTAGTAGTTCTTGGAATGGCCACACTTGGTGCCATTGGGTTCATAATTCAATTCACATTTGCTGTCATCAATTTAGGACATAGATAGAATGGCTCAAGAAACAAAATCACACTTTTTCGCAGTTAGAACCACAGGAGGTCAAGAAAAGGTTGTCATGGGTCTCTTAGAAAATAGAATCAAACTAAAAAAACTTAACATACAATCAGTTCTGCTCCTAGAAAATCTCAAGGGATATGTTGTCGTAGAGGCAATAGATGCAAATGCAGCATTTGATGCATTGCAAGGAATCAGACACATTAGAGGCCAACTAAGAGGAGAGTTGACATTCAAGGACATTGAAGGTTATCTAGTAAAGAAATCTACCGTATCAGAACTTGTCGTGGATCAAGTAGTAGAGATTATCGGCGGTCCATTCAAAGGCATGAAAGCAACAGTCACAAGAGTAGATCACGACAAAGAAGAAGCTACAGTGATTTTACTTGATGCACCATACCAATTACCAGTTACTGTTGATGCAAACTATCTCAAACCATCAACTCATTAGCAAGGATTAAATTTACATTTTAGAGGAAAAAGAAAACATGGCCGATATACAGACTGTTTCTGCACTTGTAACAGGAGGCCAAGCTAGTGCAGGTCCTCCTTTGGGTCCAACCTTGGGACCACTAGGTGTTAACATTTTACAAATAGTTACTGCCATAAATGAAAAAACTAAAGATTTTGAGGGAATGAAAGTACCTGTTACAGTCACTGTTGACAAGTCAACAAAGAAATGGACTGTAGAAGTTGGAATTCCTTCCGCTGCAGCTCTAATTCTAAAAGAGGCAGGCATTCAGAAAGGATCAGGAACATCTGGCGCCACTTGGGTTGGAGACATTTCACCAGATTCTATTGTCAAGGTTGCCAAGTTGAAAATAGATTCATCATATGCACTAAATATAAAATCAGCATCAAAGGAAATAATCGGAACTTGTCTAGCACTTGGAATCAAAATAGATGGCAAGAATCCAAAAGAGGCAACTGCTGACCTGGAATCAGGTAAGTGGGATGCCAAATTCAAGTAAATTATTCTGTCACTGAATAAACTGGATCTTTATCTGTTTTCTGTAATTCAACAAAAGTTTCTGTATTTTGTATTCCCTCTATCTTCCCTATCTTTTCAATAGCCACAGTGTGCAATTCCTCAAGGTTCTGTGCTCTCAGAGTCAACAAGATATCAAATCTTCCAGTAACTTCAGAGATTGCAACAATCTCAGGAGTTTTTAGCAATGCCTTGTGAATTGCGTCCTTTAACTTGGGATCTCTGTTAATACCCATTGTAGCTCTTACCCCAATACCAATTAGAGACTCGTCAACCACAATGGTAAATTTCTTGATTAGTTTTTTCTTGACAAGTCGTTTTACTCTGCTATAAAGAACTGATGTATTCACACCAAGTTTTTTTGAGAGATTAGGAACTGATGTATTACCGTCTCTGCTAAGTTCGGTAATTATTTTCATGTCTAATTCATCGAATTTGTGCAACTTTGCGACTTGTTTTTATTACTATTTAATAAATGTAAGTTACTTTTCCAAAAGTATTCTTATTTCAAGACGGGTGGTGCCATGTGAAATTTTCATAATAATATAATTCTCGAACGATTTTGTCGCTAAAGGATTTTAAATAGGCAAATCAGAAAGCTTTTGTAATGATTACTGAATCCCAGATAGCTCAAATGATAAATGATGCTAAAAAGAGTACAAAGGCAAGAAAGTTCAAGCAAACAGTAGAGCTAATCATGGTTTTCAGAGATATTGATGTAAAGAAAGGATTTGCGATAAATGAAACAGTTCAGCTACCAAAAAAAATGAACAAGTCATCGGCAATATGCGTAATTGCATCTGGAGATCTTGGCATAAAGGCAAAAGGCGCCAATGCTGATCTAGTGGTGGATAGTGCACAGGTGACACAAATGGGTTCAAACAAAAGAGAATCACGCAAATTAATCAACGGCTATGACTTTTTCCTTGCAGATACTTCAGTTATGGCAAATGTTGGTAAGACCTTGGGTCAATTCATGGGTCCTAGAGGAAAGATGCCAACACCTCTTCCATTTAATGCTCCAATTGAATCAATATTGGAGAGATTCAAATCTTCAATTAGAGTTAGACTGAAAAATTCTCTTTCCCTAGCATGTAAGATAGGTGATGAAACAATGTCTGATGAAGATTTACTAGCAAATGCTAATGCAGTCATCAGTACAATAGAAAAGAAACTACCAAGCGGTGACAAGAACATAAAGAAAATAATGATCAAAACAAGCATGGGAAAGATCATCAAACCAATCCAAACAGGAACGAAGTAAGATGCATCAGAATAGAACAAAATATCCTCAAAAGAAAATGCAGATGTATCAGCAGCTACAAGAGTTACCAAGCAAATACAAAGTTGTAGCACTAGTTAGAATGGAGAAAGTAAGATCTTCACAGTTATTACCATTAAGAAAAAAATTCAAAGGCGAAGTAGAGATTGTTAGCATAAAAGATAAAGTTGCACAAAAATCACTTTCTACACTAAAGATTCCAGGACTTGAAAAACTTGCAGCAAATCTAGTTGGACAATGTGTCTTGATGTTTACAAATATGAGCCCAATCAAGCTGAACATTTTGCTTGGTAAAAACAAGATAATGATGGCAGCCAGAGGAGGAGACAAGGCAAGCATAGACGTAGTAATCAAGGCAGGTAACACTGGAATCACACCAGGACCAATTCTTACTGATTTTAAAGAAGCAGGAGTATCAACCAAGATCGATCAAGGAACAGTTTGGATTACAAAGGATTCAACTGCAGCAAAGAAAGGAGATACAATATCTGCAAAATTGGCCACCCTACTAAGCAAACTTGATGTCAAGGCAGTAGAAGCAGGCATAGTACTAAACTCAGCATTGGAAGACAAGGTAGTTTACAATCAAGAGGAGCTTACAGTAGATGTAGAACAATACAGAACAGCATTTGCCCAGGCACACCAAGAAGCATTGGCACTATCAATAGAGATAGGATATGTAACAAAGGAGAACGTCAACATTATACTTGCAAAGGCAGCTCAGCAGGCAAGATCACTTGCAATAGAAGCAGGTTTCCTCACCGATGATACCAAAGATGCAACAATACAGAGAGCACATGGACAAGCAAAAGCATTGTCAGGAAAGCTAAAGGGTTACACTACCCAATAATTTAGGCAAACCGCATTTCAACGCACTTTGGGCAAATTCCAGTTATGTTTCATAGCAATTAATCTCAATACAGTAGTAACTAGGATCGCCCCTACTGTTGCTATTTCAATTTGTAGTTTAGCCATTAGAACAATATAGAAAATAACTACACCTAGAAAACTTGCGGATGCATACAATTCCTTGACAAAAACCAGCGGTATTTCATTTACAAACATATCTCTCAGAATTCCACCTCCAACAGCTGTCACCATTCCAGCCATGGCCATTGCAAGAAAATTCATTCCAAATAATTGGTACGCCAAAGTTGCTCCAATTGCAGTAAAGACACCAAGTCCAAGAGCGTCAAATTTTAAAAACAAGTTCCAGTGTTTTTGCATTTTTGGATACAAAAAGAAGATGGCAACACCTGTGACAGTGGTAATAATTACATAATTTGGATCAGATATCGAACGAGGAGGAAAATGTCCAAGGACTATATCTCGTATAGTTCCTCCAGCAACACCTGTGATTGTTGCAAGAATTATAATTCCAACGATATCTGCCTTGTGCTCAATTGCCTTGAATGCGCCAGTTACGGCAAAAGCCATAGTTCCAAACAAATCCAATATCAGAACAACATTTTGAATCTGGTATGAGAATTCAGTCAAATAGTAGAGTAACCAGTACTATGGTAAATAATGTTTAAGAGATTACAAAAAAGGGAATAAATTACAGATTTAACCGAATAGTGCGGAAAGACCTTCCATTGCTTGTTCTTCAGTCTTTGCAGATGGTAAATCAGCTTCTTTCTTTCCTTCGGATGCTCCTCCACCGGATGGTGCCGCTGGTGCAGCAACTGCTACTGGGGCAGCCTTGATTGCTTCCTCAATGTTTACATCTGCTAGTGCTGCGACAAGTGCTTTTACTTGTGCTTCATTTACTTCAGCACCTGAAGCCTTTACAACATTAGCGATATTTGCTTCGTTGATTTCCTTCTTTTGTTTGTGCAAAAGCAACGCAGCGTATACGTATTCCATTGTAAACAAATTTTGCAAGAGGCATAATATAAAACTATGGAGCCACAGAAAAAATAAATCGAAATTGATTTTCCTAGTTTAAGATCTTAAGACCCCGACATATAGAATACATGTATTTCTTCAAGTCTTTGTCATAAAGTGTATCCATTCTTTGCTTTAAGATTCGCTTTGCTTGTTCTCTTTCTGGACCATCAGGTAAAGAAAGTACATTGTTAATCAGTTCAGGTATTGATTCTCTGACCCAGCCAGAAATAATATTATGAATATTCTTGTGAATTTTTTCAACTGGATCGCTATTGACATCAAAGACTCCAGTGAAATTATTGTGTTCTACCCTATAGATTAAGGCAAATATGCATTCCTTTGGATTTGGATTTGTTAAAATCTCAAGTGACTGTGGTCCAGCTTTTCCCTGTAATACTTTATTCTTAAGACCTACTGGATTTATTATCATCCCATTAACACCGATGTTAGAATTTTCTACTCCAGTTACGATTCCTACAATGATATCTCGATGTTCGCCATTAGGCTTGGATGCAAAGACATGGTCTCCTTCTTTCCAGCCTTTTTTTGCAAACATGAGAAACTTTCCCAGTAAATCATATTTAATGTGTTGCTTCAGAATGCTTAATATCAGTCAGAAGAAAAAAATTGTGAAATGGATAAGGACCAGATTCTTTCAAAGTTTTCCACGGATCCAGACAGATACTACAAGGTTGCATTATTTGAAAATGAAGGATTTAGAAGAAAATCATGCGGCAAATGTCACAGGTTCTTCTGGACTTTGGATGACGGAATCAGTTTTTGTCCTGATCATATAGATAATAGCTATTCATTCATTGGAGACCCGCCTACAAACAAGAGATTTGATTATACACAGGCATGGAAAGAGGTAGAATCATTTTTTGTACAAAACAATCACAAGTCAGTTGGAAGATATCCAGTAGTTTGCAGATGGCGTGATGATTTGTATTTTACAATTGCATCAATAGTTGATTTTCAAAGAGTGATGGGTTCCAAAGTTGTCTTTGAATTTCCTGCCAATCCATTGATCGTTCCACAGACTTGTCTTAGATTCAAAGACATTGAAAATGTGGGAGTGACTGGAAGACATTTTTCTAGTTTTTGCATGATAGGACAACACAGTATACCAAACTCACAAGGGTATTGGAAGGACAAATGTGTAGAACTTGATTTCAAACTTCTCACAGAAAGGTTTGGCATTCACAAAAAGGAAATAGTATTTGTAGAAGATGTATGGGCAGGGGGGGGATCTTTTGGTTCATCACTTGAATATTTTGTGAGAGGCCTAGAACTTGGCAATGCAGTATTTACGGAATTTCAAGGAGATCTAACCAATTACTCAACCTTGGATCAAAAGATTATCGATATGGGTGCAGGTCTTGAAAGATTTGCATGGATAACAATGGGAACTCCTACTGCATACGATTGCTGTTTTGGACCCATAACAAAGCACATGATAAACAAAATAGGTATCGACATAGATTCCAACATAATCTCCAAGTATTTCATGTCAATAGCAAGAGCTTTATCAGAATCAGATGATATCGCTCTAGTTCGAAAGAATGCCGCAAAATTGTCAGGTTTGGACGAGACAAAACAGGATAAGATAATTTCTCCACTAGAAGGAGTATACATGATAGCTGATCATTTGAGGACCCTGGTCTTTGCAATTTCGGATGGGGCACTGCCAAGCAATGTAGGTGGAGGCTATAACTTGAGGATGATTCTTAGACGAACGCTTGCAACCATGGACAGATTTGGATGGAACTTTGACCTCAACGACCTAATTGATCTGCATATAGATTATCTCAAGTCCACATACCCAGAACTTGAGCAAACCCGTAGTGATGTAAAAATAATAATCGAAGTAGAAAAAAATCGTTACAACGAGTCCAGAGTCAGAATGAAGAACATGGCAACTACCATCAAGGCACAAAATAAAAAATTATCAGTCGATGATCTCATTCGCTTGTATGAATCAGATGGCATAACTCCTGATTTTCTCAAAGAATATCAGATAATACCAGAAATCCCTTCCACATTTTATGAAAGGCTGTCAGACTTGCATCAATCTGAGAAAACTGAAAAAAAAGAAGAGATGGATTTGGACGGCATTCCAGATACAGATTTGCTATATTACAAAGATGATCCCCATGAATTTGAAGCCAAGATACTCAAGATAATAAAAAACAAATTTGTCATACTTGACAAGACATCATTTTATGCAAGAGGAGGAGGACAGGAACCAGATCATGGAAAAATTGCTGAATTTGATGTAACAGATGTTACCAAACATGGAAACGTCATTCTACACGAGATTAAAGACGGCATACCAAAGGAGGGCATGATGGTAAAATGCAAAATCGACTCGGCTAGAAGATACAGAATAACACGAAATCATTCCAGCACTCACGTACTAAATGCATCTGCAAGAAATACTTTAGGCTCTTGGATCTGGCAACATTCTGCTTTCAAGGATGCAGAGTATGCAAGACTTGACATCACTCATCATTCAAACCTTACAGAAGAAGAAATAACAAAGATAGAAGATCTTGCAAACACTACCATAAGAAAAGACATTCCAATTTTAATTAACCAGTTTGAAAGAGGTGACGCAGAACAAGAATATGGTTTTAGAATTTATCAGGGCGGAGTAGTTCCAGTAAAACTAGTGAGAATTGTAAACATAGAAGGATTTGACGTAGAAGCCTGTGGTGGAACACACGTGCAAAAGACTGGTGAGATAGGATTGATAAAAATCACAAAAGCTGAGAGGATTCAAGATGGAGTAGTTAGGTTAGAATTTGTTTCTGGAGAGTCTGCACTAAAGTACACCCAAACCCAAGATAAGAAGATCTCACAGATTGTAAAATCTCTTGGTTCAAGCAAAGAAAAGATGTTAGAGTCATTTGAACATGTTGTAAAAGATTCTGATGATACAAAAAGAAGGTTAAGACATTTAATCAAAAGAACATCAGATACATCTGCAAGAGAGGCAATATCTCAAGCAAAAAATCTCGGGAAAGTGAAACTTTATTCCACAGTAGAAGAAGAACTTGATGAAGAATTTCACATATCAGTCGGAGAGATGGCAACTAAGCTTGACAAGTCCTTGATCTATTGTGTGTTGATAGTAAAAAATGAAAATATCAAGATAATATCATTTGTAGGTGTTGATGCAACCTCTACCAAGAAAGCAGGAGATCTGGTAAAAGAAGCATCCAAAGTTCTTGGCGGCTCAGGAGGTGGAAGAGATACATTTGGTCAAGGAGGAGGAAAAGATCCATCAAAGATAAAAGATGCATTACTTGCCATAGAAAAATCAATTGTGGGAGAACAGTAGCAAATGGAATGGATAGCACTTGAAGAAAAGTGGAGACGCAAATGGGAAGAAGAAAAATATTTTGAGACAGATCCAAATTCCAATAAGAAATTCTTTGTTACAGTGGCATACCCGTATCCCAATTCTCCTCAGCATGTAGGACATGGAAGAACATACACACTAGCAGATGTTCATGCAAGATTCATGCGCATGTTAGGCTACAACGTACTATTTCCCATGGGGTTCCATTATACCGGGACACCAATTTTGGGCATGGCTCGAAGAGTTCAAGATAACGACAAAAAGTTACTTGAAACATTTCGTACACTATACAAGGTTCCAGACGACAAGATACGAGAATTTGTTGAGCCAATAAAGATTGCAGACTATTTCCATCAAGAGATAAAGGCTGGAATGATTGAGATGGGATATTCAATAGACTGGAGAAGAGAGTTTACTACAATAGATCCAGTATATAGCAAGTTTATCGAGTGGCAATTTGGAAAACTAAAAGAAAAAAACCTCATAATTCAGGGGACCCATCCAGTAGGGTGGTGTCCAAAGGATCAAAACCCAGTATCACAACATGATACACAGGGCGATGTAGAACCAAGCTTTACAGAATATACAATAATTAAATTCAAGTATGACAAGTATGTCATCCCTACTGCAACATTACGGCCTGAAACCATCTTTGGCGTAACAAACATTTGGATAAATCCAGAATTTGTTTACGAGATAATACAAGTTGACAATGAAACATGGATAGTAACTAGTGAATGTGCAAGAAAATTAGAGTTTCACAATAAAGCAATAACACGGTTAGATAAAATAACAGGCAAAGAACTAGTAGGCAAGAAAGTTCAGGTCCCTGAAAGAAATGACCAAGTTTTAATTTTACCAGCAAGTTTTGTCAAAAGTGAAAATGGTACTGGCATAGTAATGTCTGTTCCGGCACATGCGCCTTTTGATTATCAAGCTTTAGAAGATCTCAAAAAAGAAATAACGAAATATCCAGACCTACATGAGATTCAGAATGTCAAGGCCATACCAATAATTGAGACAGAGGGTTATGGTCAAATTCCAGCATTAGATGCAATAACCAAGTTTCAGATTGAAGATCAAAATAGCTCAAAACTAGAGGAAGCTACAAAGGAAATATACTCAAAAGAATTTTACGGCGGCAAACTAAAACAAAATACAGGAAAATTTGCAAACAAGACAGTTGCAGAAGCAAAAGATGAAGTAAAAAAATGGATGTTACAAGGCGGAAACGCTGACATTTTGTATGAATTAAACGAGACACCCATAAGATGCAGATGTGGTGCAGAATGCGTAGTAAAGATCCTAAGCAACCAGTGGTTTCTCAACTATTCAGATCCTGAATGGAAAATAAAAGTACATGCATGGATAAATGAAATGAAAATTCTTCCAGAGGAAATTAGAAATGAATTCAATAATGTGGTGGATTGGCTTCGAGAAAGAGCTTGTGCAAGACAACATGGATTGGGAACAAAACTACCTTGGGATAAAAACTGGATAATAGAAAGTCTTTCTGATTCTGTAATTTACATGGCATACTATACCATAGCAAAATATGTAAACAATAAAGAAATTACATCAGAAAATGTATCTGATGCTTTTTTTGATTACATATTTCTGAGTAAGGGAGATCCAGAAAACATATCATCCCAGTGCAAAATAACACCGGAACTTTTAGAGAAGATAAAAAAAGAATTCCAGTATTTCTATCCTGTTAATGCTAGACATTCTGGAAGAGATCTAGTGCCAAACCACTTGACATTTTTTATTTTCAATCACATTGCCATATTTCCAAGAGAGTATTGGCCCGAAGAGATCGTAGTCAATGGATCGGTCCTCATGGATGGAAAGAAGATGTCCAAATCAGAAGGAAACATAATTCCACTCAGAGATGCCATAAGAAATCATGGTGCAGATTCCATCAGACTTGCAATTCTAATTTCAGCAGAGTTGTTACAAGATGCAGATTTCAATCAAGAGGCAGTAAAAGGAATAAAAAACAAATTAGAAGGAATGTTAGAGGAATGTTCAAAATATAGATCTGGTCAAACTATCAAGCTTGAACAAGAAGATAAATGGATAAAAAGTAAGATGGAGCAATTGATCTTCAAAACAACTTCTTCAATACAGAAAATGAGATTAAGAGAGGCATTGCATTTCATACTTTACGAATTTGAATCAGATCTCCAGTGGTATACAAAACGAGCTCTGGCAAAGAAACGTGGGGATTTTTCCGGAATTTTGCATGAAGTATCATCTACACGAGTATCAATGATGTCACCTTTTGCACCATATGCATCAGAAGAGATGTGGTCAAGACTTGGAAACACAGGTATTGTGTCAAAATCTGCGTGGCCAACTTATCATGAGGATATGATAGACTTTGAATCAATTCAATCTGAAAATCTGCTAAAAAATACAATTGAAGACATAAAGAACATAATCAAGGTTACAAAAATCATCCCAAAGAAAATAACAATTTACACATCTGCTCAATGGAAAGTAAAGGCGTATCAGAAAATTTTATCTAAAGTAGTTTCAGGCGAAGTCAACATAGGTTCTCTAATAAGATCACTCATTGCAGACAAGGATACAGAAGAGATTAAGAAAGATCCTGATTTTGTAAAGAAGACAGTGAATGACATCTTATCAGAATCACAAGAAGAAAGAGAATCAAAGAATAGAATTGGCCTTATTGATGAAAAGAAAATTCTTTCAGAGCTTGATTCACTGGTACAAGCAGAGTTTGGAATTACATCTCAAGTATTTTCAGAATCAGATCAAGACAAGTACGATCCAAAAAATAAATCAAGGACATCCAGACCATACAAACCAGCTATTTTGATAGAGTAGTAACTGCCACATGTTTTTATTAGGTTATTTTAGGTATAAGATCGTTTGAAGATAGCTGTAGTAGGTGTAGGAGTTGCAGGTGCATATCTCCTTGCAAGACTAAAGAATCAACACGAAGTGGTAGGCTTTGAGAGATCTACACCAGAAAATCACGATTCCATATGTGCGTGGGGTACATCAAAGGCACCAATGGAGGAATTTTCAGAAAAAGTTGGATTAGATTTTGACGATTATGTAATTCATGACGGAAAACAAATGTATGTCGATATGGGTTTAGAAAGATTCCAAATTAAACTCAAAGGACTTTGTACTTACAATAAAATTGGATTGATAAAAGACATGGCAAAGGGATGTAAGATACATTATGGCGCTGCCCCAAAACTGCAAGATCTGGAATCAGAATTTGACATGATTGTTGACTCGACAGGTTTTCATCGATCATATTTGCCCAGACTTGAAAAAGATTTCCATTTGCCAACTTTCCAGTATAAGGTAGAATATGAGAATGGCGTGCCATTTGATGACTTTTATCTCAAGCCATTTTCCTCAATTAGCGGATATTTTTGGTATTTCCCACTAGGGGACAAAACCGCTCACATTGGTGCAGGTGATAAAAACAGAAATCACATAGTCGAGACCAATGCATTCTTGAAAAAATATGGTGGAAAAATCTCAAAGACTGTTGGAAGACCAATACGTCTTGCTACTCCAGATCTCTGTGAGCCATTTTATCATGGAAAGGTGGTTGGCGTAGGAGAGTCCATAGGAACTGTTTATCCACTACTTGGAGAAGGAATAATTCCAAGTATGACATGTGGCGATATTTTTGTTGAGACACTGGGCAATAATGAAAGATATAGACAGATGGTTCTTGAAAAATTTGCAATCTATTCTAAAGTATTATCATTTGTAAGAAACAAAATGGAAAGTAAATTTGGCCTTATGAAAAATTTTATGGACATGTTATCAATTTATAGATACATGAAGAAAAATGAGAAAAGATTTGGAATGGAAATCAAGATGACAGACATGATGAAAGTAGCAAAGGCTTAGAATTACATACTTACATAACCAAAATTTTCTCTTGTTGTTCTATTTGAATTCATTGTATAATCATATATCATCTTTGAATATTCAAGTAAAATTTCTTTCATCTCATCATGGGATTTTGCAAAATAAAACCCAGGACAATCGCCTGTGAATTGAAATGTAGCATGGACTCGGGCTTTTCCTTTTTCGTTTTCAAGCCATGATGAAAACGGATACAGATAACACACTCCAGGCCTAGATGGATGAAGTCCGCAGTAACCTTTTTCGTCAAGAAACCTACATCGAATATGCGTGCCGTCCTCTGACTCTATTTCATCTTCTTTACGTTTTAGGTTTATCATCGTCATTACTACAGGATTTCCCGTGGGTCCCTTTTCCTCCCATGTCGCTATGTTAGTTTCTTTTTTGACAAAATCAGATATCTTGTCATATTTTAGATTTTTACTTATGGTAATCAGATCATTGCTTGTGAGAGGTAATCTTCCTTGTCGGTTGCAGCAATTATGACAATCAGGCCAATAACACTTCCAAAGAACATAACCATTTTCGTCTGGCAGATATGGGATGTGAAAAATCACATCATTGATTTTTATCGGAAAATCTGAGACATTTGTTTTTTTACCCAGAATAAAATCTTGAATTATTGGTTCAATTTTCCAGTCTTTAGACAATAGATCTAAGGCTTCTTCAATGTTTGATTTCATCAACTAATAAATTGAGATCGGAACTTTTTGAACGTTATCAATGCTAGAAGAAAAGGGAAAATATGCATCTGCCACTCAAAATCGAAGATTTGTCTGGGAGAAGGTAATGTGGCCACTAATTTTAGAGCTCAATACAACCAGTTTTACCAATCAACAATACAAAATACGACGTGATCAGGTGTGTAAAGAACTCGAGATTCCAGCTTCTCGAATTGCAGGAGGATTTGTATCTTTATTGTTAAAAGGAATTTTATACAAAGAAAATGATCTGTATTCTATTCATTACAGATTAATTCCTTACATGAGACTTGGTGCAAATTGCGATTATGCTACTGCAGTTCGTGAGGCTAGTACAAAATAATATATTCTCATGAAATACCAGTCGTCTCGGTAGCCCGATAGTCTAGTGGCCAAACAATTTTGGGTTAGGGATCTCAGGCTCTGGATCTTACGAGAGGACACCTGGGGACGGCAGTTCGAATCTGCCTCGGGCTATCTA
>JANWLA010000068.1 GCA_025451075.1 Nitrosotalea sp.
AACTACTGACTTGCGGGTATCTCATCAGTGTTGATTATGAGCCCGCCGGGATGACTTAGCCCCTTAGTCTGACTTCCCCACCCCGCTAAGTGGAGAAAAGTCTCAAGGGTGATATATACTCTTTAAAAGAATTTAGAAATAATTAATAGGATTTCTAAAGTCTCAGTTCTGTGGATAAAAAAACTAGAATATTAGCAATAATTGCTGCAGTTGCAGCTTCCATATTGATTATCACATCACCATCAGGATCCATTGTAATTCCAAAACCAAATGCAAGTTCCACCGGAACAGATGCAGTACAAATTGTTGCAACACATCTGCAAAAACCATGGGCTTTAACATTTGGTGATGGAAAAATCTTTTTTACTGAAAAAGTTGGAAAGCTAAGAGTGATAGACAATGGTGTGCTTGTCAACGAGTCGGTTGCTGACTTTAGAGTTGCTGATATTTCAGATGCAGGTCTTCTTGGAATAACAACACATCCGGATTTTGTAAAAAACCATTTCATTTATGTTTATTATACATATCAGGAGGGTGACAAACTGTGGAACAAAATACTGCGAATTACGGAATCCAATGACAAGATCGCAGATGCGCAGGTGATACTAGATAAAATTCCAGGTGCAGAGTTTGATGATGGCGGTGTAATCAAATTTGGTCCGGATAAAAAGCTCTACATTGGTACAGGTGATGCAACAGATGAGAATGCTGCTCAGGATATGACCTCGCTTGCTGGAAAAATATTGAGATTAAACGATGATGGTTCGATCCCAAGTGATAATCCTATTCCAAATTCGCCTGTATATTCACTTGGTCACAGAAATCCTCAAGGTCTGGCATGGGATGATCAAGGAAATCTCTACGAGACTGAAGAAGGGCCAACAAAAAATGATGAAATAAACATCATCAAAGAAGGTAAAAACTATGGCTGGCCAAATCTAGAGTGTTCCGGTTCAAAGGAATATCAGCCTGCTCTTAACTGTTATAATATCAGCATAGAACCTGCAGGAATTGCTTATTATGGATCAGGAAGTCTTGATCTCAAAAATAGTCTCATACTTGCTACACTGCGTGGTAATATCCTGTATCAACTTCCTATTTCTAATGGTAATGTCACATCACAAAATATCATATTGGATGGATTGGGAAGAATTCGCGAGGTTGGAGTAGGGCCTGATAACTATCTCTACATACTTACAGGAAACACAGATGGACAAGGATTTCCAGACAAAAACGATGATAAACTATTGAGGGTTGTTAAATAGATTGAGTGATTCATCAATTCCAAAATTTCATGAAAAGACTAGGGAAGAAAAGCTAAGCGCGTTGGAATCATTCTCAAATCTTTCAAAAGACGATATTCAGATTCTAAAGAGTGAAGGTGGCATCAACTTTGAGCAAGCCAACAATATGGTTGAAAATGCTATTGGAATCATATCGTATCCTCTTGGTATAGCAACAAATTTCAAAATAAATGGAAAGGACTATCTGATTCCAATGGTAATCGAAGAGCCATCAGTCATTGCTGCTGCATCAAAAGCAGCCAAGATTGCAAGAAAACATGGAGGCTTTACCATGGAAGCTGATGAATCGTATAGTATTGGTCAAGTTCAGGTTGTAGGTGTTGACGTAAAGATTGCTATTTCTAGTATAATGGAAAAATCAGAAGAAATTCTTGTTCTTGCAAACTCGAAAAGTAAAACTCTCTCAAATATGGGAAAAGGAGCAAAAAAAGTTTCATGTAAAGAAATTACAACAAAATCTGGTCCAATGCTTATTGTTGAGATCTTAATAGATGTGGGTGATGCGATGGGTGCTAATGTAACTAATACCATGTGTGAAGCAGTTTCACCATTAATTGAGGAAATAACAGGAGGAAGAGTAATTTTAAAAATATTGTCTAATTATTCAACAAAAAGACTGGTGAAGGGTAGTGCTGTGTTTGACAAAGAGGAGCTAGGTGGAGAAAACATAGTAAATAACATAATTTTGGCTTATGAATTTGCTGTAAATGATCCTTACAGAGCTGTTACTCACAATAAGGGAATAATGAATGGAATTATAGCAGTTGCAAATTCTACTGGACAAGATACAAGAGCAATAGAAGCAGCAGCACACGCATATGCATCAAGATATGGTAATTACACTTCACTGACAAAATGGAAAAAGAACAAAGATGGAAATCTAGTTGGGGAAATCGAACTACCACTGTCAGTAGGAATTGTTGGCGGAATCGTAAACATACATCCCACAATAAAAACATGTGTAAAAATTCTTGGTGTCAAATCTGCACGTGAACTGTCTTGTATTATAGGAGCTGCAGGTCTTGCACAAAACCTTAGTGCCATAAGAGCATTGGCTTCTGAAGGAATACAAAAAGGACACATGAAACTTCATGCACAAAACATAGCCGCAAGTGCTGGTGTCCCGCCAGAAAAAATGGCTCATGTAATAGCCCAAATGACTAGAGAAGGAAACATCTCGGTGACTAGGGCAAGGGAAATTCTAGATAATCTCTAGGCGACTAAATATATATCCAAAGAAGTTTTTTAGGACTACATTGACTCTAGTAAAATTTGCTGTTCCAAAAGGAAGCATAGAAGAAGCAACTTTTAAGATACTTGAAAGATCTTGGACGCGAGTAGTTAGACGAGAAAGAACCTATCGTGTTATATTGGATGATCCACAAATTTCGGTCAAAATGCTGCGACCTCAAGAAATTCCAAATTTGGTGTTTGCAGGTTTGTATGATGTGGGTATAACCGGAAGAGATTGGGTCAAGGAAACAAATTCTGATGTAGAGATACTTCTTGATTTAGAATACGGTAAGATAAAACTTGTAATTGCAATACCTGATTCTTACAATTTTAAATCATTGGATGATATGATACTGTCTTATGCAAAGAAGAAAAAAATATTGAGAATTTCTTCTGAGTATCTAAACACAACAGCCAAATTCATCATGCAGTGTAAAAACTACAAGAAACTTTATGGTTCAAAACAACCGATTATTGTAACACCTTGGTTAAGTCAAGGTTCTAACAAAAATGTACAGATTTTCCTTTCATTTGGCGCTACAGAAGCAAAGCCTCCAGAGGATGTTGATGCCATAATTGATGTCACAGAGACTGGTACTACTCTTACACAAAACCAATTAAAGATAATTGAAACTGTGATGGAATCTACTGCAGTACTGATCGCAAATAAAACATCACTAAAAGACAAATCAAAACGAGAAAAAATTTATGATATAGTAACTATGTTGAGAGGCGCAGTTGAGGGAAAAAAATATCTTCACTTATTCCTTAATGTAAAAGAAGAACATCTAGACAAATTATTACATGACTTGCCTTCTCTCAAACGCCCTACCGTAAGTCCTTTGAGTGAAAAAGGATGGTATGGTATCAATACTGTAATCCCAAAGTCTGAATTCCACAAAATGATTCCAAAATTACGAAAGATTGCTCAAGGTTTAGTAGTGCATGAACCCAAACAAATACTGGCACTTGAGGAGATAAAACGTGATGAGGAAAGTTGATGAGAATCATCAATGTTCAAGACATGGATTCTATTATAGAATCTGTGAGACCAAAAACAAATAATGACGTAAGACAAAAAGTACTATCCATCATATCTGATGTACAAAAGCGAAAAGATGTTGCCCTCAGAGAATATGAAACAAAATTTAGCGGAGTACAAATCCGTTCATTAAAAATCACCAGACAAGAAATCAAGTCAGCATATTCAAAGGTTGGAAAAGAGCAAATCAATGGGATTAAACTCGCAAAAACTAGACTAGAAAAATCTGAAAATGCTTTACGAAAAAAACTACAAAATGTATCTATAACACTGGATGGTGTTGTAATAAAAAAAACATTTTTACCAATTGATACCGTAGGATGTTATATTCCTGGGGGAAAGGCAAGATATCCTAGTACTATTGTCATGTCTGTTGTTCCGGCAAAGGTTGCAGGTGTCAAGAAAATAATAGCAGTATCTCCTCCTAACGAAAAAGGTGAAATAGATCCGCTTACGCTTGTAGCTGCAGACATTTGCGGTGTAGATGAATTCTATAGAGTAGGTGGCGCTCAAGCCATTGCAGCCTTGGCATATGGTACAAAATCGATTCCACAGGTAGACAAGATAGTTGGTCCAGGGGGTGCATTTGTAACCCTTGCAAAATTGTTACTAAGTGAGATAGTTTCAATTGATATGGTTGCAGGCCCGACCGAGCTTGCCATAATTGCAGACTCTACTGCAAATGCAGAACTTGTTGCACTTGATCTGATTTCTCAGGCAGAACACAGTCCTGATACAATGTGTTGTCTAATTACAAACTCTTCAAAACTAAAAAATATGGTACTGGAATCATTACAGAAAAAAATCAAAATAATCAAGAGATCCTCAATTGTAGAAGAAAGCTTACGAAACAATGGATTTATTGCTATTTGTAATACTGAACAACAAATGATGGATTTTGCAAATAAGCTTGCACCTGAACACCTTGAAATAATTACAAAGAGACCAAAACAACTGGCAAAGAAAATAAAATCAGCAGGATTGATACTAATAGGAAAGAATACTCCGTCATCAGCAAGTGATTACTTGTTAGGATCAAACCACATACTCCCAACTAATAGATTTGGAAGAACTCGTGGTTCATTGGGAGTGTTAGATTTCATGAAGATACAGACTCAAATAGAGTCATCTGAACTTGCCTTGAAAAAAATTTCAAAGTACATGCAAGCTTTGACTGAAGCAGAGGGCTTGCCAAATCACTATGAGGCTGTGAGAGGCAGATTGTCATGAGAAAAGACTGGTTTGAAAAAGAATTAGAAAAATATTCTAAACTTGTAGGCTATAAGAAGCCTGAAAAATATTCTAACGTGATAAAACTTGACTCCAATGAAAATTATGCAGTATCTCAAGAATTCCTTGAAAAAATGATAAACAAGGTGAAGGAAAACATGGATGTCAGGGAATATCCATTAGGCGGAACGGAAAGATTAGTTCAAAATATCTCAAAATACATAGGAATGCCAAAAGAAATGATTGGCGTTGGAAATGGATCTGATCAAATAATTGATCTTTTTTTGAGTAATTTTACATCTAAAGATACTAAAATTTTGACATCGGATCCAACCTTTGGGTTCTTTGAAGAACGATGTAAACTATATTCCATTGCCACAATAAAAATTCCGTTTGATAAGAATATGACACTTAACCTAGAAAAATTTTTGTCAAATTCCAAAAAAGCCAATATTCTCTACCTTGATACACCCAATAATCCGACTGGATTTCAATTTCAGAAAAAAGATCTTGAAAGATTGATTCGAGAATTCAAGGGTCTTGTAATCATAGATGAAGCATATGCAGAATTCTCTGATTATTCGATTATAGAAATGACAAAGAAGACAAATAATCTTATTGTACTCAGAACTCTATCAAAATCATTTGGACTGGCTGGCCTTCGGATAGGCTATTTTGTAGCTAATGCGAAAATAATTGATACCTTTACTAGAGTAATGCAATATCCTTATCCACTGAATACCTTGGCAGTTGAGGTTGGTATAATGGCTTTGCAACAATCGAAATATTTTGTAGATGTTGCAAATCTTGTCAAAACAGAACGTTCACGAATTATTGCAAATCTCCAACAAATGAAAATATTTGAGGTATTTGACTCTAAAGCAAATTTTGTTCTCTTTGCGGCCGGTGGCTCTGGTCAAAGAATTTACAAAGCACTCATTGAGCAAGGCATATCGATAAAAAATCTCGGTAAGATTGGTTCACATGAGGGATGTCTACGGGTCACAGTGGGTTCACAAGATATGAATTCTAGATTCCTTACTGCCATACGGGATTTACTGAATTGACTTTAAGGGAAATAGCAGAAGGGATCATAATAGATCCAACAAAGATTGAGAAGATAAGAAAATTAGATTCTATAGTGTTTGATTGTGATGGAGTTCTAATAGATGTGTCCAATTCTTATGATCTGGCCATAAAAAAAACTGTAGATTTTATTATAAAAGAAATGGCTCAAGTAAATGATTCTGGACTAGTGACTACAAAACTAATAGAAGGCTTCAAGGCTAGTGGTGGTTTTAATGATGAAATTGATGTGACATATGCGTTAATACTTGCAGTCATTGCAGCAACGAAAAGAAACGAACCATTCTCTGAATTTATCCTCAAAGTAATTAAAAATGTAGATCAAACTGGAATAAACTCAGTTGAAAAATATATGGATACCATAAATGTTGATGTCTCTGACATCAGAAAAAAACTAGCATATCCAAGTAAAAAATTTCAAAACCCACTTTCCTCAATATTTGATGAAATATTTTATGGATCTGAATTATATCTACAACTCTACAAGAAAAAACCACAATTTTTTGATGGCCCAGGATTAATTGAAAATGATATTGTACTTTTGAATAAGGATCTTGTAAGAAAACTACATGAGAAATTTGACAAGAAAATCGCCATTGTGACAGGTAGAGGTAATTTGTCTGCAAGACATTCTCTAAAAGATCTATTCAATGAGTTTGATTTGAATAATTCAAAATTTCTTGAAGATGAACCACGTGAAATGGCAAAACCAAACCCACGATCTCTTATATTGACAATAAAGGGTATGAATGGAAATAACTCTCTATATGTAGGCGATTCTATGGAAGATTATATCATGGCACGTAAGGCTGATGAGTCTGGCATATCTACAATATTTTGTGGCGTCTATGGTACTAGCAAGGATCCTGAGGCAAAAAAGTCTCTATTTGAGAACAACAATGCGGATATTATAGTCAAATCAATAGATCTAATTCCGAAGACATTAAATCTAGTTGAGGCATAAGCCCCTTCTCTACTCAGGGATTTTAATGAAATCTAGAAAAGCA
>JANWLA010000069.1 GCA_025451075.1 Nitrosotalea sp.
AAAAGGATTGGGATAATGTTCCAGCTGAAGTAAAAGCAACATTTGACAAACTAGGAATTCCTGAAGCAGAAAAGAAATTCTTGGCAGGTGTAGGTGCACAATACGAATCCGAGGTTGTATATCACAGCCTAAGAGAAGACTTGGCAAAACAAGGTGTATTATTCCTAGATACTGATACTGCTCTAAAAGAACATCCAGAAGTTTTCAAGAAATATTTTGGTAAAGTAATTCCACCGGAGGATAACAAATTTGCAGCACTTAACAGCGCTGTATGGAGTGGAGGATCATTCATCTATGTTCCAAAAGGCGTCAAGGTGGATCTACCATTGCAAGCATACTTTAGAATCAACAAGGAAAACATTGGACAGTTTGAAAGAACTCTAATCATTGCAGATGAAGGTGCAGAAGTGCATTACATTGAAGGATGTACAGCACCAGTGTATTCTTCAGAATCTCTACACTCTGCAGTTGTAGAATTGATTGCAATGAAGGGTGCAAAATTAAGATACACAACTATCCAGAATTGGAGTAACGACGTATACAATCTAGTTACAAAAAGAGCATATGCATATGAAGGCGCACGAGTCGAATGGATTGACGGAAACATTGGAAGCAAACTCACAATGAAATATCCTGGAATTTATCTAATGGGACCACGTGCACACGGAGAAACACTTTCTATTGCATTTGCCGGCAAGAACCAACATCAAGACACCGGTGCAAAAATGGTTCACCTTGCTCCACATACTACATCTAGAACAACATCAAAATCAGTTAGCAAAAATAATGGTAGAACAACATACCGAGGTCTCTTACACGTAGCAAAAGGTGCAACTGATGTCAAGGCCTCAGTTAGATGTGATGCATTACTCCTTGATGACATATCAAAGACTGACACTTATCCATACATGGAAATCAACCAAGAAGATGCAACAGTTACACACGAAGCAACTGTAGGTAAAATCGGCGATGAACAAATCTTCTATCTGATGACAAGAGGATTCACTGAGGAAGAAGCACTAACACTTATTGTAAACGGATTCATTGAACCATTTACAAAAGAGCTCCCAATGGAATATGCAGTAGAGCTCAACAGACTAATTAAAATGGAAATGGACGGCTCAGTCGGCTAGCGCCGATTGCACCAAGTGATGTAAAATGTCATCTTTTGTTCTCTCTAAACTTGACTCTAACCACATAAACGAGATCTCTGAGGCAAATAATGATCCTGCATGGTTAAGAGAATATAGAAACAATGCCTTTGTAATTTTTCAGCAACTTCCTCCAGAGGTATCTCCACTTTACAACAAGTACAGCGATGCAAACAAGATGGACCCAGAACAAATAACATTCTCGCTAAGCTCTGACAGTACAGTTCCAGAGTTTGTAAAAGACAGATTATTAGAAATTGGCGACAACCCAAGCATAGTTCAGATTGGCACAAATATTCACAAGATCAACATTCCTTCTGATCTAAAAGAAAAAGGTCTTGTGATATGCTCCATACAGGACGCAATCAAAAATCATGGTGACAAGATAAAAAAATCATTTGACCAGACTGATTCAAAACGAGACAAGTACATTGCATTAAACAACGCTTTTTTCAATTCAGGAATTTTCATCTACATTCCAAAAAATCTTATTTTAGAAAAAGCAATCCATGTGGTATCATCGCTTTCATTGGACCAGACCTCTGTAATATCACGCAATGTTCTGGTTGTAGAAGAGAGCAGCAAGGCCTCAATTGTACAAGAGATCTATGCCCCACAAGCAACAAAGCAGCAAGCATATCTTGAACTGCTAGATGTTTCCATTAGCCCCAACAGCCAATTTGACTTGGTTACATTACAGGCAATGGATGAGACTGCAGTCAATTTCTCTTCTCGAGTGGCAAGAATAGAACGAGATGGAAGAATGAATTGGTATCTTGGATTATTTGGCTCTCATCTCTCGCGATATAAAGTGGATAATTTCCTCAATGGCCAGGGTGCAACAGCACAGGATACCGAAGTAGTCTTTGGAAACAAGAACCAGTCATATGATCTTGCTTCAAATTTAATCCACAACGCACCTTCTACAATTGGCCGAGTCTTGGAAAAATCAGTTCTCAAGGATACTGCAAAATCTCTCTTCAAGGGAATGATACGAATTGAAAAAGATGCACACCATGCAGAGTCTTATCTTTCAGGTCATTCAATATTATTAGACAAGGGAGCAAAATCTGATTCTATTCCTGGGCTTGAAATACTTACAAATGATGTCAAGGCAACACACTCTGCATCAGTTGCACAAATGGATGAAGAACAAATATTCTATCTTGCCACAAGATGTTTGAGTAAATCCGATGCCCAGAAAATAATTGTAGAGGGATTCTTAGAACCGCTCTCAAGAAAAATGTCATATCAAGTTCGCGCATGGATAAGTTACCTGATCGATTCCAAATGGGCAGGACGCAATCTTACTATCAAAACAGATGAACAACTAAAAGCTATGCTTGAAGTTGAAGAAACAAGATACCGTGAGACTGACACATTTGAAAGTCATTACAAATACAGGTGAGATATTTGTCTAAATGGGTTAGCGTTTGCAAGTCAGGTGAACTAGGAAAAGGTGAGATGCTTGACTTTGATTATGAAGACAAAAAGATCCTGGTTGCAAATCTTGATGGTAAAGTCTATGCATCAGACAGAATGTGTACACATGCAGATGCTGATCTCTCAACTGGCATACTAACAGAAGAGGGTGTCACATGTCCATTACATCTGTCAACTTTTAATCTAAAGAATGGAGTCCCAGAGAATCTTCCAGCTGAGGTTCCACTAAAAATCTACAATGTTAAAATAGAACAAAACGAGATCTACATCGAGGTAAATTAATTTGCAAACAAGTTTCATAAATATAGAAGACATCAGAAACGATTTCCCGATTCTAAAACGTAAAGTACACAAGGACAAACCGCTTGTCTACCTTGATAATGCAGCCACTACACAAAAACCAATCCAAGTGATTGAGGCAATCAGTAACTATTACCTAACTTACAATTCCAACATTCACAGGGCTGTTCACGAACTTGCTGAAGAAGCTACCCTTGCATATGAAACCACTAGAGATAAAATAGCAAAATTCATCAATGCAAAAAACCGCGAAGAAGTTGTCTTTGTAAGGGGAACAACTGAGGCAATCAATCTTGTTGCTTATGCATGGGGACGACAGAACATCAACAAGGATGACATCATAGTAACTACAGAGTACGAGCATCATAGTAACATAGTTCCATGGCAACTTTTGGCAAAAGAAAAAGGTGCTAAACTTGAATACATTGGAGTCGATGACAACGGCGAGCTAATTCTTGATCATTTGGATAAATATCTCCAGACTGGCAAAGTAAAACTTGTAGCATTTAGCCAAATGTCAAATGTTTTAGGAACAATTACTGATTCTGAAGAAATTGTAAAGAGGTGCAAAAAATATGGCGCCCGCGTGCTAATCGATGGAGCACAATCTGTTCCACATCTTAAAGTAGACTTGCAAAAACTTGACTGCGACTTTTTTGCCTTTTCTGCACACAAGATGCTTGGCCCTACAGGAGTTGGAGTTCTCTGGGCAAGAAAGGAGCTTCTTCAAAATATGGTGCCATTTAATGGCGGAGGAGATATGATACGTGAAGTGCACAAGTATGAAACTACGTGGAACGATCTACCCTACAAATTTGAAGCTGGAACTCCAAACATTGCAGACGTTATTGGATTTGCAGCAGCACTTGATTATCTTGATAAAATAGGAATGGACAAAGTGCGAGAACATGAAATGGAATTGACAAAATATGCACTTGACAAACTTTCGCAAATGAAAGGAATCGTATTGTACGGACCAAAGGATGTAACAAAAAGAGGAGGTGTTATCTCTTTTAATTTAGGAGACATACATCCACATGACCTTGCTACTATAATTGATGAAGATGGAATTGCTATTCGCTCTGGACATCACTGTGCACAAGTGTTGATGGAAAGATTGGATGTGTCCGCAACATCCCGTGCAAGCTTTTATATCTATAATACAAAAGAAGAGGTAGATGTTTTTGTCAAGTCACTTAACAGAGCAAAGGAGTTGTTCAAGCTATGAGTAGTGCTGATATTTACCGAGAAATTATTCTTGATTATTACAGAAATCCTAGAAACTATGGAAAGATTGAGAATCCTGATATCTCTGAGAGGGACAGCAATCCACTATGTGGAGACGAACTTGAGATGCACATTAACATAAAAGATGACAAGGTTGCCGATGTCAAGTTCACAGGAAAGGGATGTGCAATAAGCCAGGCAAGTGCATCAATGCTGACTGAACTAATCATGGGAAAGGATTTTGAATATGTGAAAAAACTCGCAAAGGAAGATATTTTGGATAATCTGGGATTGCAGAACCTAGGACCTGCCAGGATAAAATGCGCACTGCTTTCATTTAAGGTCCTAAAAACTGGCATCTACACTTATCTTGTTGACAATCTAAAGGATACTGAATCTGCAGACAAGATGAAAGAAGAAGTTTCAGGTATTTACTAAATTGTCCATCTCAATTGTGCTACCCCTTCAGATTAGGAAAATCATTTTTGAAAAATTTAACGATACAAACCTGAGATTTACAAATGACGAAATCTTTGAGATGCTCAAAACTAATGGCCTTGAGAGTTCTGTTACAATTGATGATGTTGAACAATACTTTAACCAATTGCGTGATGCTGGACTTATCAGACAGATTGCACAAAACTTTACCACAAACTATTACAAGCTCTTCGATACTGTAGAGAAAATAAAATGCAACTCGTGCAACCAAGAAATTTACTTGGGAAAAATGGAACCGCGGGTCTGCCCAAACTCTGAATGCAAGGCAGCTATTTAGAACGATATCTAGTAGCAGCTTCTTCCAGGGCCTGAATCATTGGTAGCTTGACACCTGTTAGGTATAGCACCAATGCCCCTCCAGCAGTACTGATGTGGTTAATCTTTTCAGCAAGACCATACCTTTTCAGTGCGGCAGTAAGGTGTCCGCCGCTTACGATTGTAGTTGCAAATGAATTTGCCACTCCCTTGAGCAAAGACTCGGTTCCAAATTTGAAATTCTCGTTTTCAAAAAATCCTGCAGGACCGCTCATGAATACAGTTCCAGCACCCTGGATTGATTTTAGGTAATACTCGACTGATTTTGGTCCCAAGTCAAATATGCTTTCGCCTTTGGCAAGTTCACGAACATCCATCTCTTCGCGTTTTCCATTTCTTTCAACTGCAATATCTACAGGAACTGAAAACACGTCTGGGTACTCACCAATCAATGCATGTGCCTTTGAGACAACTTCTTCCTCTCTTTTGATTCCAAGAGGGAACTTGATTCTTCCTTGTGCTCTGAGAAATACATTGGCAATTACTCCTGTGAGAAGAACCTGATCTGCTCTACCGTTTTGGATTAGCTCCTTTATTGCCTCCAGTCTATCAACTACCTTTGATCCACCAAGGACAACTACATGTGGTCCCTTGGCAACAGTCATTATTTCATCTAGTTTTCTGACCTCGCGCTCTACTAGTTTTCCAGCAGCTGATGGAAGAACGTGTGCAAAACCAATTATCGATGGATGTGATCTGTGTGAGCTTGGAAATGAATCCAGCACACAAATGTCAAATAATTTTGAAAGCCTTTGCACCATTATTGTCTTTGATGCATCAGATGCAGAAAACTCGTAATTTTCTTCTGCGCATAATCTCAAGTTATCAAGCAGTATGATATCGCCGTCCTTCATGTTTTTAATTTCTCGTTGTGCATCAGAGCCGATTACATCTTCGATGTACTTTATCTTCCGGCCAAGTATCTGCTCTAGGACCTTTGCATGTTTTTCCATTCCGGTATAGTCCTTGTTGCCAACTCTTCCCTGGTGTGAGCCTATCACTACTTTGGCACCCTCCAGGTCTTTGAGGGATTCTGTGGATTCGCGAATCCTGCTTGTCTCGATTATATCCAATGTAACAGGATCGATGGGGCAATTCATGTCTACTCTGAGAAATACCGTCTTGCCCTTTGTATCAAAATCGCTGATCGTTAGTATTTTCAATGTCGTTCCTATCCCTTGATGTGGTTAAAATCTTTTAGTAATATTATTCCTGATTAAGATCTATTACATATCTAATGTCTCCCAAAATACAGCGATCTTTATCCAAATTAGGTTAGTTGAAATAAAATAAGAAAAATTTATTTGGGAATTATTGACCTGCTCAACCTGTAGTGCTAGTCTTTGTATTGCATGCTGCTAGTGCATTATAGTAAGTGGACTGATCGCCATAGATGGTTTGGTAATATGCCCCCCATGCTTGACCTGTACTACTCCACATGGTTTCTCTTATGGTTTCAATACTGGCATCTCTTGTTGCTGCTGCACTCCATATGGCATGTGCTCTCTCAGATGCTGCTTGGTATAGATTCGTATAGTACTGGGAATATGCTGTACCAACGGTAGTAGCGTATTGAGTCCTATCAGCTGCAATCTTACTTGGATTGCCCTTGTCTGCTTGAAGTGCCGTTTTCAAGGTTGCTTGTGCTGTTGCTATGGTACTCTTTGTTGCAGTCAGATTAGCCTGTTGGCCATTCTTGTATAAAGTCTCGGCAGCTTGTGCTGCTGTTTGATAGGTTGTTCTTGCTTGCTGTTCTGCTGTTTGATCAGTTGTTTTTGCTTGTTGTATTGCAGAGTCACGTGTTGTCTTTGCACTCTGTAAAGCTGTTTGATAGGTTTGTTTTGCAGCTGATGCGCAAGTGTTCGAAGTTGCGGTGCTGTTAGCCTGCTGTGCAGCGGCATAATCCAGATGAGTTACAAAACTACACAGTAATACAAACATGGTTATTCCTACTGTAGTCTTGAGCCCTATTCTTGACTTGCCTTGCAGTTGGCTTGATCCTTGATTCATCTAATTCCTCCGACGTACGTCCATATAATGAGTTGCGTAACATGGTTAAGTTACCTTTGTTAAGCAATTCTTTTAAGACTAATCTCAACACGTCAATAGAATGACTGTTGGGGCGTCAGTAATTCTAATGTCTATTCTGATTCTTACCGTTGCTAATTTTGCTGTCATGGGCGATGGCTTGTCATTATTCAAATTTGCATATGCGCAAACTCCTGACCCTGGATCAGATTTTAGCGATCCCCTTGCTGGAGACAATTCAACAGATTCTGGCATGCCATCTGATAATTCAACAGACATGGGTATGCCAAGTGATAACTCTACTGATATGGGCGTGACACCAACTGATCCATCCGCAGACATGGGATTGCCATCTGATAACACTACCGGTAGTGTTGGAGATAATACCACTAGCTCACCTCCATCAAACTTGGCATCTAATGCAGCAGTTCCAGAATTTGGACCTCTTGCTTCCATAGTGCTTGTCATTTCTGTTTTGTCAGTCCTAGTCTTTTCTGCAAAGACGAAACTGAAATTTTAAAATTTTATCTTAATCCTATTAACAAAATTTGAAATTAATATTTGTCAAATCTATGAAACCGTGGATAGTAGGGTGTCATACTGGCTTGTGATCGTACAAAGAAAGACACGTCCACGGTTTCTAAATCATGTATGTTTTATTTGCATAAAAAATATGATATGATTATCATCTGATGATAATCAAGATGGTACGTAGAAAAAACAATGTGACATCTCTGACTTTAAAATAATGTTTTTCCATATCTGATATGATCTTTCTCAGAGACAAAATCCATAAAACTGGTGCTCTGATTTTAATATGGTCGTATATTCTGGAATGATACAAATGCTTGTACCTAGGAGGAACTTTTTTGCAGAACTGGATCTTTGACATACGAAGTAGAACATTCTTCTTGCTGCTACTAGCTTTTCTAGTCCTGCTTTATCTTGCAGTCGCAAAAACCATACTTGTATACGATACAGGATTTGAAACCGCACTTTCAAAACTTGTGGGAAATCAAGTCATAGACCTTACCATGGATGTGTTTACGGAACTTGGGTGGGTACTGTATCCAATATTTGTCAGCATCATACTGTTTATAATAAAAAGAACAAGGCGTCTGGGGATGGTTTTGCTTCTGTCCCTATTGGTAGGCAGTATGGTTGTTGCCTATATGAGATGCTATACAGGATATGAAAAACCAGCACTTGATTACTTGGGAGCCCACTTGGCAATCAAATCCGGCGCAGATGTAGGGGTTCCATGTACAATAGAGGGCACTTTTCCTGCAGGGGCAACCATGAGAACTACAATGTTTGCATTCATTGTGGGATATGCACTATCAAAGAGATTTCCTCGCGGATGCTATCTTTTGTGGATTTATCCAATAGTTGTATCAATGAGTCGACTATACTTGCTGCAAGAATATCCGTTGACCGTAGCAGCCGGTGTAGTCTCCGGTATACTGATTGCAAATATTGTATCCAAAAAATTAAAGATTGAGCTTATCTTTGAAAAGTCAAAAACCTAATTCTTCCATGACCTTTGAGCTTATCAGAACCATGGCATAATGATCTGCGTCATGGCTGTATATCCAGTATCTTACATCGCGTTCTTGTTTTGCTTTTCTTAATCCAAAATTAAGCTCGTTCATAATTGTAAAACCAATCTTCTTTGCAGCTTTTTGCTCCTTTGTCATGATGACCTTGAACGCTCCCTTTTGTTGTGAAAAACCCATCCTTACCATTTGATCTGCCAGATCTACAGCTTTTCGCTCATCGTCGATCTGAAACGAATGTGCAATTGGCAGCTGTGATGGATGAAAATCCATGATTTTGGTATGTACTTGCTAAATAAAATCTACTTGATGACACCTGACACATGCCAAAATTTTGCTAAAAAGATCAAAAATATGTTGAAAATTTTAACTCGTATGTCAAATACTGATCATAACAAAAACTTAATCGATTACAAAGGCTCATACTCACATGGCATCCCTTGAGGCTCTGTTAAAATCACACAGTATGAAAAAAGCGGCAGTATCAAAACTACGAAAACAGATTGAAAATAAATTAAAAATGGCTGTTTCCAAAAAACGAAGGTCTTCATCAGGTCTTGTTGCCCTGGAGAAGAAAAAGGAAGAACTGACAAGAGCTAGGGATCATGCAATGCAGCTTCTAAACCAACATCTTTCACAAAAAGCAAGCATCGACAGGCTCAAGATTGCAGCAGAGGGAAGACTGCAGCAGGAACAGGACGCAAAAGACCAGGCAACTCAACAAAGCGAGTATGGGTCTGAAGACAAGAACGCCGCTGCTGAGAGACTAAAGTATATTGATGAAAAAATAACCGAATTACACTCTGAATTAAAGGAAAGAGAATCAACTGGCGCTAGGCTTGAAAAAGCAATTGGTACAAGTGAAAAAGAAAAGGCCAAGGTTGAAGACCTGCTAAAGAAACAGGGCCATACCAAGCCTATCTTAGTTGAGCAGCTAAAATCTTCTACAAAGGAAGAATCTGTCTTACGACCAAAGTTTGAATCTCTACTAAAACTTGAAGCACAGGCAAGCAATGCATTGGCAATTGTTCAAAAGAAACTGGCAGAGCTTGCAGCTATTAGAAGAAAGAAACTAGCAGCACAAGCTGCTGCAAAAAGAAAGAGGATGGCAGCACTTGCAGCTCAGAAGAGGAAAAACAGGGCAAGACAGGCGGCACTTGCAAGAGCAAAAAAAGCAAAGGCAAGAAAGGCAAAACGAAAACCTGTTAGAAAAGTAAAGTCTCGCTCAAAGAAAGCACCAAGAAGAAAAGCAAAGACTGCAAAAAGAAAACCAGTTCGAAAAGCCAAAAGAAAAGCAACAAAGAAAAAGTCTAGACGAAGGTAGAATTCCTACGCTTAATTAATATTGAATTAATTTTTCCGTAACGGTATTGTCTCTTCCTCAACGTATTGTTGTAGAAATAACTGAAATGCCAAATCTCAAAAACCCGACTCTTATCTGCGGATTTCCTGGGAGCGGATATGTTGGAAAACTTGCAATTGATCATATCATTGAAGAGCTACACGCAATTCCTTTTGCAAACATGTTCTCATCATCATTTCCGCCGCAGGTTTTGATTGCACCTGACGGTACAACTGACTTGATGAAAAATACATTTTACTATTCAAAGGGTAACACAAACGATCTGGTCCTGTTAAGCGGAGATGCGCAACCAATAACTCCTGAAAGCGAATATGAAATGGCAGAAGAGATTGCAAAAATTTGTGACAAACTTGGAGTAAAAACAATCTATACTCTTGCTGCATATATCACAGGAGCTTTTTCAAAAACTCCCAAAGTCTATGGTACAAGTACCGTTCCACAAATTGTAAAAGATTTTCAAAATTATGGAATATCAATTATGAATAGCGGAAGCATAACTGGAATGAACGGTCTCATCATTGGTGTGGGCAAAAGAAAAGGGATAACTGGAATCTGCTTGCTTGGCGAAACATCTGGATATGTAGTTGATGCCAAGGCATCAAAAATTGTACTTGAAACACTGGTCAAGATGTTAAACCTCAAACTTGATCTTGCAGGAATAACAAAAAAAGCGCAAGACACTGAACATCTTGTAAAAACAATTGAGGAGCAAATGGGACAAAGGGTTGGAGTAGATTCTCTGCCAATGCCGCAGCATGACAAAAAACTGGGATATATCAGCTAGTATGAAAAAACGCGGTCCAATAATTGCAATTGCCGGAGCAGTAATGATTGTAATGGCTGCATCAATTGCATATTCTGTATTGCCAAAAATGCCATCTGACGGTACCGGGGGTGACTTTTTTCCGTCGCCTGAAAGTCTGTTTGATACTGTATCTGATAAAGTAAGAATTGATCCAGGAAATGTGTATACTTTTTCGCATACTACAAGTGCTGCCAAGATACCATTGATGTGGGGGGTTCACATTGTAGATTATACCCAAGATGATTCTGTAGCAATTTCAATATCCAACATCTTTGGGGACAAGTTTGGCTCGTTTGTTGAAAACGATCCAATTTTTATAAAATCATTTGATGTTCCAAAAGAGGACACGTACAGCTTTAATGTGGAAAACCAAGGCAAGCAACCAATTACCGTAGTAATGTTGTTTACAGAGGATCCTGCAAAGTCCAAGGCATTAACTGACCCCAACTCACCATTTGTCAAAAACATACTTCCATTGGCTGAAGCCGGATTCTTGCTGATTATTGGAATAATTGTATTAATATCTGGTGCAATACTTGGCGTAATAGACTGGAGAAAAGGAAAGAATCAATCTGGCAGATATATCTAGAATTCTATTATTACTAGTTTTCCAAACTTTCCTACATTGAGTGCGTTCTCGCCTCTGAATGTGGAAATATATCCATTTTCGATTCTTACTTTGGAACCTTGTTTTACCATCTTTATCTGAGCATCCCATAGGCTAAGCTTGATCTGTCCGGTTTCATCTTTTAGCTGTGCATCTGCAACTTGAGCTTGTCCGCCAGTTTTGAGGTTGACAGTTCTTGGTTCGCTGATGCTCTCAATTACACCTTCTATTGGCTCTAGCTTGTTTTGTGGTCTGTTCAGTTGGTCTATGCTTGGCATTTGAGAAAATTTTCCATTCTCAAATAATAAGTGTTTTGATGGACAGTTCTGCTAAGATGTCGGGATTTGGTGTTTTTGAATATTGAAAAATTCTCCGTGCTAAGTTTCGGGGTTTCAGAACTTCTAATTTTGTCTTTTGCAGTAGCACTTCTAGGTTGTGCATTATTCATACTGATGAGAAGAAAAGCACAACCGTTTCCAATCATCATGTGTTGTCTATCTATTGTTGTTATCTTAGTAAGTGCTTATCAAAGTAAACTATAATCTAAATAGTCATAACATTTGCTAGTTCTGCATGGTCGTATCATGGGGTGGTTATTTTGAACCTAAAGATCTACTACAATTTGATGGGACAATCATAGCTGGTATTTTGATTTTAATGACGGTTTCAGCGTATTATCAGAAAAAATACACGTTAAAATTTTGGGGTCATCCTCGTGAAATAATTTCCCTTTCAGTATTAGTATTTGGTATCTCTGCTATTGCAATACTTGCCACAGAAGTCCCTAATGAAATAATATCAGATGATACTGCAAGACTGATTTCGATTAATGGATCTGCGTTTGGTCTGTTTATGTTAATGTGGGGAATTGTTTTTCTTTTGAAAGCTATTTCAAAAGTTGAAGCGAGTGAAGAAAAAAAGAAAGATAAAGATGCTAATTTTTTTCATGATGGATAGAAGCAAGTTTTATCAAATTTTTGATCTTATTCTCTCCTAATTCTAGATTAATCCCAGCTTGTTCAGCTGGTGTCTTACCAATAGAACCATGATTTCTGATAAAGTTGTAATGGATTCGATAAGCATCAATTAGCTTCTGTGCAGATTCTTTGTGATCCATTCCTCTCATTACTACTTCCCTATCTCTGAAAATACCATTCAATCTTTCTACGGTTTGGTTTAATCCATTATGTCTTACACTAATTGACCTGATATTCTGTACTCGTTTTCCTTCCATCTCGTAGTACTCTTTCCAATACGCCTCATTGTATGAGTGTAAACCATCATGAACTATTGCTATTGGTTTTGGTGTTTTACGTTTAGCATCCTGAAATACTACTCTTGCATCCTCAACTTCACGCCTTTGTGATACCTTACTTGAAATCCAAAACTTTGTGGTATTATCCATCATATTCCATAACCATTGATAATGACCCTTGTCTATCTGCTCTTTTCTTACATGTACTACCATTTCATCAACATGGTAAACGCCTGAAACATCTTTTGGAATCAAGGAATCTACATAGGGTGCGACAACTTCACCAAATTTTCTAATCCATCCCAAAACTGCTACATTACTAATACTAATTCCATGAAATAGTTTAATGTGATCTGCAACTTTCCTAAGAGAAATCCCTTTAAAGTATAGGTCTAGTGCAACTGTGATTATCTTGGAATCTACTTTAGCTTTAGCAAAGCCTAGATTATCAGACCATTTATGATTACATTCCTTGCACTTGAATCTCTGAATATTTCCTGACTTATTGTGTCTTATTCCTATCTTAATTACATTGACAGAACCACACTTGCAACTAAGCTGGTTAGATGATTCTATTTCCTTTACATCATTGTTATTTACTATTTTACTGCGTAATTCTTTTGAAATATAGACACTCATTATGTGCTTACATTCTAAATGTCTGAAAGTGTGATCAGGACAAGAACACTTCCATCCTTTCTTATATTCATGAACTACATCATACCATGAATCAGATGATTGTGATTTTACTTTGTAATTTACAGCATTGATTCTCTTGATTTGTTCAGGTTGTCCTACTATTGTTAATGCCTTTAATTCCCTCATTTGGATTTGTTTTCTATTGATTACCATCTAATACCCGCTATAGCATACCGCACTAATATTTATAAGGGTTGCTATTGGAGGTAATGTGTGGCAATGAAAAAGATCACGATAGCAATAAGTGAAGAATTAGAAAAAGAACTTGAGAGAGAACGAAAAGAAAGAAAGTTTGAATCAATACCTGAAGTAGTCAGAGTAGTTCTAAGTGATTATTTTAGGGAAAAATAATTATTTTCTTCCTATACTTGCCTTTTTTCTTTTTGGTTTTGCTCTAGGCTTTCTTCTAGTCTTTGGAGTTCTACCGAGTTTTACTTCCTTCTGCAATTCTTCAATTTTTGTAACTAATTTGCTAGTTTCCTTTTTAACAATTTTTTCGATCATTTTTTTGGCTTCTGTATCTATCGGATCTTTATTTTTTCCTCGTCTTATCAAACTGATAATTTTCTTCCCAACCCAGAAAATGTTGCCTCCAACAATTTGAGCATTAACATAAGAATTGAAGTGTTGCATGATATGGTCAAAGGAATGATATGCTAGAGTGATATCAATGGGTACTGGTGTTCCAGTTATCTTTTTTTTATTAAGATATTTTAGACAATTATTAGTCTCACTCTTGCCAATTTTTATGATATTTTGATGAATAAGGTGAATCAGTTCTAATGAAATGAGAGTAGCCTTAGGCGTGGGGTTGATCCCGAATGTTTTGAGTTGTTTTCGTACTATCTCAAATTCATCTTTACCACTACGATTCAAATCGTAGCCAAGCGAATGACCTTGATAGAAATTATCTGGTGGATATTTTATCAATTATCTATAACTATTTGTGCCAAAGTAGATTGGTATGGTAATAGTAGTTCCAATAACTCAGGATTGGCGGTAATAAAGCGTTCATCATCCTTAGAATACTTGAGAAAACGATTACTTACTAATTCTGCCACTGTGTCTGGGAAATTGAAACCTTTGAAGGTAGACGGTTTTGGACTATAATTATAAGTTCTAAATTTATTCAAGAGTGTACTTTCACTCATATGTATTGCTCGTCCTTCTCTAACTGCATCAGCATAGTACGCCTTTGTTGTAGTAACATAACTTGTTAATTGAGGAATTTTAAATTCATCTCTTAGTTGCACGTAGTGTTCCGCAAAAAGAATGCCAACCAGAGCATCAGTTACAGAATTTAAATCGTGTTTCACTTTGTTTTCTGATAATAATTCTTGCTCTAATTTTTTTAGCTTATTATCTGCAATTACTTTGGGTTTGTTTCCACTTTCTATTCTTATCCATTTATTAGCTCTGAGTAATTCAAAATAACGTTGATACCTTTCTGGTAATTCATCAGAAGGAAAACTTTCGTCTTTCAAACAACGTAAGATTATTTTATGTACTGTTCCAAGCCACCACTTCACTTTTGAAAGATTTCCCCATGAATATCTTCCATAGTTTAGTATTTCTTGCTGTACATCGGTTGTTAACTTATCAATTTTTTTCATTAAAATTAGATCAAGTTCAGTTGCCTTTGGTTTTAAAACAAAATCATAGTCGTATTCTTTTTCATCATATTTCACTATAGCTTCCCCTACATCATGAAAGACATATGCAAATGTTTTTGATCGCTCATTTTCAAGTTTGACATAGGAGGGAACAACTGCCTTTAGTTGAATAGTCCATGTGCCGTCATCATTTTTGGTTGTATGTCCTAGTCTAATATTGAATCCAATTTTAGTAGAAATATATTTACGAACAAAAGCCTCAGGAGTTTTTTGCATTTGAATGTGAACAGTTTCTAATGATTTCATTGGCTATCATATGTATTTAATTGTCGATGTTTAACTTTTTGCCTCATGTTTATTGGTACTCTAATATTAGATGGATGTGGGATCAAAATTTCTTGTCCTGTTTCTTCCCAACCTCGATAAAAGTCCTCTTGATAATATGAGTTGGGCTCTGTACGATACTGTGAAGCTGGATCAACAACCAATACTCTTTTTTGTATTGGATCAAATGAATGGAATAAACTTGCATGATGAACACCCGTAGACATATGCTGAATCATCCTCAAATCATAATTCAATATTACTGGAAATATGGGTTTGGTTTCAAAAAGTTTAGCCACATCAGATAGGCGTGTTGGGTAATATGCATCGATCTCTAAAACGGGTTTTTGCGGTTTAATTCTTTTCACTGCATTTCCGATCTGACTTAAATTCGTCCCTCTAGGAGTACTAACACCTAGTTTTTCAAAATATTTATCCCAATATTTCTTGTCTGTTGGAATTTTGATTAGACCAATATCGTTCCATAGCCTAGCACACATCGCAACACAGGCTGGTACGCAATCTGAAGAATTTTCTTCAGCTACAAAATGACGTTTCCAAACAAATGGTAAATGTGGTATTGCCAATTTAGTTGATCCTACAACTACCAGTATATAAGACGAGTAGCTGAAAATATTTTCTTTACATATCCAGTACACTTATCAGATTGGTATCAAAAAGCGTTTTAAGCTAGTTAAGAAAAGCATTCATAATGCTAACACAAATTCAAATACAAAATTTTGGTTGTTTTGATAATTATGATTATAAAATAAAATTCAATAAATTGAATGTTTTAGTAGGTACAAACAATTCAGGTAAGAGTACGATCTTTAAAGCTCTCAATCTAACACGAAATTATTCTGTTCAGGGTGGTCAAATGCCATGGAATACGATCTATTACCAGATGACTAGTTTTTACTCTGCCGTTTACGGTCATGATGAAAGCAGACGAATGATAATAAACATAGATTATCAACATGAGGATTCAGACTATGTAAGCCGATTTATTGTCGAACAGGGATCTCCCATTCAACAGGATGTACTAGCAAATGGAGGTCGTATCGGGAGCATAGTAAACAATTTCAGATATCAAAATATTGCAAAAACTATTTGGTATTTTTCATCAAATAGAATACCCATAGGCTTCAGTACTGATGTCGGAGTACAACATGACGTTCTTCAACCCTTGTCACCTTCAGGAAGTGATGTGATACAATTTTTGATAGAAAAATGGACGTCTCGTGATCCTAACTACGAAAAGGCACAAGAATGGATTAAAAAAATTGATCCACAAGCAAGTTTGCTTAAAACACCTCTTGTTTTACGTCAAGCTAGCATAGAAACTGATAGAAATGATGGTAAAAACAACATTAGTGTTAATCTCAGTTTGCAGGGAAATGGCATACAGAATGCTCTAACAATAATTGCAGGAGTCATATTTTCACCAAAAGGGAGTACGATAATAATTGAAGAACCAGAAAACTATCTCAATAGTAGAAGCATAGAAGTATTAGTCGACTTATTCAATTATGCAGTAAATGAATTAGGAAAACAAATTATCATAACTACGCATTCATGGGAAATAATCAATGCTTATTGTTCAGATATTGGTGAGGGGACACCCCGTGGAACTAGTAACCATATTAAAGCTAAACCTGAAGATTTCAAACTAATAATTTTTAATGAAAAAGTAGGCGAAAATAAAATTCAAGAGTATGATTTGAGAGGAAAGAAGTATGATGCAGTCAGAAAGTACTTTAAAGATCTATGGGGTTAATCAGACCCCGAAACTTAGCACGGAGAATTTTTCAATATTCAAAAACACCAAATCCCGACATCTTAGCAGAACTTGATGGACATTTCCTGTCTATCGATAATCAATAAAAACAGGGAATGTACAACTAAATGAAATGCTAGACGAAAATAAAGTAAAACAAATCATTGAAGAAGAATTTCAAAAACTGATACGCGTAAATCCCAATGGTCTTAATGGTTCCATAGAAGACAGACTGCAAGCACTAGAAACCAAATTGGAAGAAATTCAAGGAAAGTTAGGAATCTAACTTCATCAGTGGTATGGTTTCTACTTGGAGATTATCTGGCCTTTTAGCCACTGTGCAATCTGTTTTGTTGCCTCATTGTGGGACATGTCAATTATTGGCAAGAGAACATTGTTGTTGCTATTTTTCAGGTATTGCTTGTACTGTGGCATCTCGGTATATTCAATTGCAGCAAAGTGTATTTTTCCCTCAATTTGGTCCTTGATTATTTCAGGTGTTGGGGGAAAGCCCTGTGGCTCGTACAATATTCCATCAGCCCAACGTGCCGGTGGTGCAGAACTGCCCAATGGAACATTGTTGGTCTTGATGCTCAGAAAATCTTCAATGCTGTTGACTTTGACTAGCTCATGAATTATTATCTCATTTATTGGCTGGTGCCTGATTATTACCATGATTCTAAGGCAATTGGTGTATCATTTAATGGATCCGATTTACTTTTAAATTTTGAATCAAGATTCGTCTTGAGTACTAGTATGACTGCAACACAAGAACAATCATCACAACTGTAAATGCAGTAAAAATAGCGCCCATTCCTATTGCCAACTTTGTATTTCTGCTCATGTTTTTCCCTGACTAGTCGCTAATTTAAGATATTACATATATTGCAAAAACAATACACTAGTTTTTCAAACCTAGCTAGATCAGATTTTAAATAAGGTGATAATAGATCCATTTTGCATGAGCGAGCAGCCAAGACAGTTTTTCAATTTTTCATTTTTTAAGGTAGATCCAAAATGGCGATGGATGGCAGACTTGGCAAAAGAAGAGTCTGCAAAAGAAGTCGAGATTGTCCTTAAAAATTCGCAGATAAAGTACAGGACATATTCCACCCTGGGTCTAAGGGATGATGCAGAATTTCTTCTCTGGTTTGTATCTGACTCTGTTGAAAAAATCCAGGATGTAATGTCAAAATTATACCTCACAGTCTTTGGAAAATACATCGTACCAACACACGTTTACTTGTCCAGCACAAGGCCTTCCGTATATGCCAATGCCCAGCCTCCAAAGGGTTGGGTTGGAGGAGAGGAGCAGAAAAAATATGTCATCGTATATCCTTTCATAAAAACACGAGAATGGTATCTACTCCCGCTTGAAAAAAGAAAAGAGATGATGGCAGAGCACATCCAGGTTGGACACAAGTATCCCGAAGTCCACCTAAATACGACCTATTCATTTGGAATCCACGATGAGGACTTTATGCTTGCATTTGAAACAGACACTTTGCACAAGTTTCAAGATCTGATAATGGACTTGAGGGAAACCCGAGTCAGTGGATACATCGCAGTGGACACACCAATGATTGTCTGTATCAAAAAAGACATTGTTCCTTTGATAAGGAGCCTTGGATGATGAAGGCACTAAAAGAATGGGCCACAGTAATAACTGCACTTGAAAACGGGGACCAAACAGTCCTGCTTCGAAAGGGAGGAATCTTGGAGACTGCATCTGGTTTTCAGGTTGAGGATAAAAAATTTGCACTCTTTCCTACATATGAACACCAGGACAATTCTTCTCTAAAATCACAATTTTACCGCTACCTTGCAGATGTACGGGAACAAAAACCACGTGATGGTTTCAACAGGATTGCATCTTATGCCGAAGTGTTAGCAGAGCATGATCTTTCCTCTATGCAAACAATTGAAAAATTATCTGACTTTCACATCTGGAGTGAATCCTATGTGGTAGAGAGAATGAACTGGATGCCACAAAAACCAATGACTGCAATATTTCTCAAGGTATACAAGATTTCTCCAGTTGAGATTCCAGTTCTTCCAGAATATCATGGTTGCAAATCTTGGATAGAATTAAATGTCAAAGATGAACCTGGATCAGCTGTTTTAAATGAAGCAGATCTGCAACAACGATTATCAGAGTTTAGGAGTATTGTAAATTGAAATATAGAAAACTAGGAAAGAGCGGAATTGAAGTATCTGAAATTGGATTTGGTGCATGGACGCTTGGACTTGACTGGTGGGGAAAAAAGATTGAAGATGATGAAGCAAAGAGGATGCTAAAGCGCGCATTTGATCTGGGAATTAATTATTTTGAGACTGGAGACATTTATGGAAGGGGAAAAAGCGAGAAGCTAATCGGCGAAGTGTTCTCTGGAATGCGAAACCAGGTTGTGCTGTCAACAAAATATGGTTATGATATTTATTCAAATGAGCAGGAGCAGATTGGCCACAAGGAACTGCCGCAAAAATTTACAACAGAATTTACTGATTTTGCACTCAAAAAAAGTCTTGAGCGATTACAGACAGATTACGTTGATGTCTATGGATTGCACAACCCCAAGATCCCAACTATTCGGGACAAACAAATTTTTGAATTCCTGGACAAAAAAACAAAGGAAGGAATAATCAAAAGTTACCAAATTGCACTTGGTCCTGCCATAGGGTGGACACAAGAGGGACTAGAATCCATGAAGATGACAAATACTGCTGCAGTGCAGACTGTCTATAACATTCTTGAGCAAAACCCCGGAAATGTTCTCATCGATGAGGCAGAAAAAAATAATGTTGGAATACTAGTGCGTGTGCCTGACGCTTCTGGGATATTGACAGGAAAGGTAACTGCAGAAACCAAAGTCAGCGAAAAAGATCATCGCTCTGTGCGAAGCGGCAACTGGATACAGGAGGCACTAAAGAAAGTGGACCAATTGATGCCTATTGCAAAAAGAAATGGGCTTGACATTACAGAGCTTGCAATCAAGTTTATTTTATCCCAAAAGTCTGTCTCATCTGTACTGCCAACTGTAGTAAGTGAAGAAGAGATTGAGATGTTCTGTACCATGTCTGATGGAAAATACCTAAGCGACAGCGACAAAAATGAGATAGTTGGACTTTTCAACCAATGGCCATCATATGACCTAAAGGCATCAGTACAAACTGCCTAAGAGGAACAATTTCCACAATTTTATAAAATAAAACAAATTATATTCAAAGAAAGATTAACGAGAATGAATGGTTCCTACTCAAAAAAAGACATCAACTATGACATTTCGAATAGATGAAGATGTGCTCAACAAACTTCGTTTGGAATCTGAACACAGAGAGACCAGTCTTAATACATTTGTCAATCACATCTTCAAAAGATACGTAGAGTGGGACATGTTTGAAGCAAAGGTAGGCATGATTCCAATCGCAAAACCAATCATTGTAGAACTTTTCGGAACACTAAGCAAGGATCACATTGTTGACATGGCAAACCGCATTGGAAAAAATGTGGTAAGAGATACTGCATTATTCATGCGGGGAGATTTTAATCTGGATTCGTTTATCTCTTGGTTTGAGGCACGAATGCGAGCATCTTCAATTGAGATAAATCATAACATAAAAAATACTGTTCACACGTTTATCATAAAGCACGACCTTGGAGAAAATTGGTCGCTATACCATACTACAGTATTGGGATTGATCTTCAGAGAAGTTTTAGAGAAAAAGGTTGATTTTGAATACAATTCAGGCATGATGTCATTCAAGTTTACTGAATAAATAATTGCAAATGATTGCAAGTGTTTGCAAATGACTTCACTCTAACCGCTCTTGTTATATTTTGTGGCGTTATACCATATCCATGCAAGTTTTACAACAAGGCCGAATCATTGAAGGAAAAGATGCAGACAATATTTTAAAAATAATGTCAAATGACCAGGCCCTGAAAATACTGCGGTCTACCATTGACTCGCCAAAATCTGCTTGGGATATTAGTATAATTTCAGAAATTCCGCTGACCCAGGTGTATAGGTGGGTCAGAAGGCTTCACAACTCTGGGCTTGTACGTGTCTCAGGGGACACAAACACATCTGGAAAAAAATTCTTCATGTATCAAAGTAAAGTGCATTCAATCAAGGTAACATTGACACCTGCTGCTGATACATTAATTGAGCTCTCCTAGAAATTTATTTTATTATACCGTAATTGGATCTTCAATGTTAAAGTCGTGCTCTACAAAATACTCGACTCGAGTCTTTTTGAATTCCCTTGAACTAAACAAAATCCTGTAATCGTCGACATTTACCTGTTTTTGAATCTCTCTTGCCATGTCCTCTGCTTCTGCAATTGACTTGCAATGGACCATTGAAAATACACTGTATGGCCAGTCTTGATACACAGGTCTCTGGTAGCAATGGCTTATCTGTGGAAACGCACCAAGCTTGGCACCCACTTCCTCAATTCTTTCATCTGGGACCTGCCATACTATCATGCCATTTGCAGTAAATCCAACCTCTCTGTGTCTTAGTATGGCTGCAAATCTTCGCATTATTCCAGTCTCCTCATACTGTGTTATTTTTTCAAGTAGTTGCTCTTCGGTAATTCCTAGTTTTTGGGCAGATTTTAAAAATGGCCTTTCAATTATTTCTAGATCTTTTTGCAGTTCACGTATGTAGTCTTTTTCTTCTTCTGTTGCAACAAATTTCGTATCAATAATTTTTTTCTTCTCTTCTGATGGTTTTATGTCAGACTTTTTTTCTTCTACCATCTCAAGCTTTACTCCTATCTTGAATAGCTTGATGGTTGGAAGAAGCCTTGTCTTTTTAATTCCGGATAACTTTGAAAATTTGTCAATCTCTGTCTTTAGGTCAGATCCCGGGGGAACTGCTAGAGTGAACCATAGATTGTACTCGTGGTTTCTTTCATAATTATGACTTACACCTGGGTGTCTGTTTACTTGATTTGCAATATGATCCAATTTTTCTGGCTCTATTGCCATTGCAACAAGTGCACTCTTGTATCCTAGTTTTCGCGTGTCAAATATTGCGCTAATCTGTCTGATTATTCCTGCCTTTTTCAGCGCATCAAGTCTTTGCATCAACTCTTCATCTGAGAGGCCAAATTTTTTTGCCATTATACCATATGGCTTTGGAGTCAAAGGAAAAGTCCACTGGATCTCATTTAGAATCTCTTTGTCTAGCTTGTCCATGTTATAGGAAAAGACCCGTATTACAATTAAAAATGTTGCCTAGTTTGGCATAGAATCTATAAATAGCATTTCAAGTCAGCGAGATCCGTTGATAGTTGATCTAAATCTTCACGGAGATTTGGTGATTGTAGTGGGCGGGGGAAATGAGGGACTAAAAAAAGTAAACACCTTGCTTACACAAGACTGCAAGATTCTCCTTATCAGTGATTCAACAAACAGGCAAATTCAAAATTATGTCAAACAAAAAAAGATCTCTTTTAGACAAATGAGGCTTGCAAATGCAAATTTTCTAAAAAAATACAAACCGTTTATGGTATTGGCAACAACTGATGATAAGACACTGAACCGCAAAATTGTAGAGCAAGCCAAATCCATGCGCTGCTATGCATATGCAGCAGACGATCCAGAAGTAAGTGACTTTGCATTTGGTTCTGTGATTAATATCGATGACACTGTCCAGATTGCAGTATCTACTGGAGGAAAAAGTCCTGCTATGGCAAGAAAGCTAAAACTCCAGGCAGAAAAAATCTTTAAAAAAGTAATAAAAAAAGAGGACATTTACCACATAAAATTGCAGGATTTTGCAAGAAAGGCAGTCAAGGATAAACTCCCGACATTTCCTGAGAGAAGAAAGTTCCTCTATAGCGTCATGAATGACAATCATGTTAAACAATTAATACGAGACGGAAATCTAAAAAAAGCACAGAAGCGGGTTATGGAAATGCTAGGTGAACTAATCTGACAAGTGATGTAATCAACGCTAGAGTTAC
>JANWLA010000070.1 GCA_025451075.1 Nitrosotalea sp.
ATGTCGACTTTTTTTCTGCATTTTACGCAGTATGCTTGAGTCATTTCAACTTCTTACGAAGGAAGTGGTATATAGCAAGACGCTGTAAAAATTATTTCACTATACGCTAGAGGGTGTTAAATTTTTATATCGTCCAATTCAGATCACAGATCTAGTTTTTACATAAAAACATATATTTTTATGATATTTCTTATGAGGAAATGATCCAACACCGTGAAATTAACAAATTGACCATGAGAATAATCAAATTGTTAAATGTAGTTATACTTTTAAAAGCCACAAAAAGACTCACCTAAATGGCAACCAAAAAAGGCATAATCATTACTGTTGTCATATTAACAGTCATTGCAGGAGCAAGTTGTGTAGTATGGTTACTTCCACAAAACCATGGTTCTTCTGTTATTGTCTCAGACTACAAAAGTGAGTTAGACAGTGTAAAAGAGAGACACGCTCTCATTATTGCCGATACAGAATCAAATCTCAAAGAATTGTCAGACAAGACCTTATCTCCAGATAATTTTACCAGTCAAGCCCAAATCTCCTCATCCCAGATCACCTCATTGATAAGTGAACTAATTGAGAGCAATCCTCCAGTAGAATGGAAGCAGAGCTATGGGGCATATTTTGAGGGACTCAAAAAATATAATGATTATTTGGCTGAGACAATATCACTTGCAAACAAGATCAAGGGAGGGGCATCTCCTAGCGATATCAGCGATGAGGTGTCAAAGATTGACTCTCTCAAGCAAGAGTCAGATTCTCTAGTGTTCAAATCAAATCAAACTCGTCCATAGAATCACCAAAAAGTGTTGAGATTAGAGTCAGACATATTGAAGCGTTTGTAAAAATTGGTATAAACTACATTAATTAATAGGAAACGCGATTTTCGTCTATACAATGTCAACAAAAGAAGCTGGATTACAAAGTGGGACAACTGAAACTAAGACTAGCAGACTTTTAGTAATTTGTGTTGACAGAGATGATGACATAGGAATCAAGGCAGGCGTTGTCACTCCAGTGGTTGGACGCAATGCATGCATTGAAGCAGCCCAGAGACTTGCATTAGAGGATCCAGAGGATGCAGATTCCAATTCAATTTTTGCAGCTGTTAAAACATTTGAGGATTTAACAAGCAAGGGATACCAAGCAGAGGTTGCATTGGTTTCAGGTACCCAACACAAAGGGGTGCAGGGAGATGAAAAAATAGTTTCCCAGGTAAAGACAATCGCAATGAAGTTTGCAGCAAATGGTGCCGTAATAGTATCAGATGGTGAAGATGATGAAAGTGTTATACCAATAATTCAAAATGTTTTGCCAATAGTTTCTGTAAAAAGAGTAGTAATGCGTGCAAGTAGAACAGTAGAATACTCTTACGCAGTATTGGGAAGATATCTCAAGACAATTGCGTTTGATTCAAAATATTCAAAGTTCTTTTTAGGGGTTCCAGGAATGCTCTTGCTAATAGGAGGAGTAGCTACTGTTCTTGGATTGACCAGAGAAATATTTGCAGTTCTAGTCAGCATTCTTGGAGGAGCATTTCTAATCAGAGCTTTTGATATCGACAGAGCATGGACAAATTGGAACAAACCTACACCAGGAGGATTCATACGAACATTCACACTAGTTGCAGGAATTGTCATGATCCTTGCATCATTAACAGCTGGTATAGGTGCTGCAGTACCTGGCATTACTACAAAACCTGACAGTATTTTGAAATTAGTTTTGAATCAGCAAACAACTGGACTTTTCATATCAGGCATGTTACCTTTCCTTTGGATGGGAATAGGATGCATTTTTGGAGGTTCATTGTTGAGCAGTTGGTTCAAGGGAAGTATCAGATCAATCACAGACATTCTAAGGCTCATTGTACTAGTTACACTATATCCAGTTGTTTCTCAATTTACCACAATTATGATAAAAGGCGAAAGTCCATACACTCTCATCCCTCCGTTATTAATTGGTCTTGCAGTAATACTGATATCAGCATCCTTACTCTTCCATAGATATAGAAAGAAGAAGGGTGGCGAAGTGTTATCAGAATAAAAGACAAAGTTCTCAACCTGGGTGGTTTGTACAGCCTATACTCTAGAAGATTAGAAAACGATATCCAGAGTGGTGACATGCCAAAACACATTGCCATAATTTTGGATGGAAATAGGAGATGGGCAAAACGCAATCTGATTATGAAAATAGATGGTCATTTTAGAGGTGCTGATGCCGTAGAAAAATTGCTAGATTGGTGCGAAGAGCTAAATATCAAAATAATTACCCTGTATGTATTATCAGCAGAAAATCTCAACAGGAAAGATGATGAATTAGATTATCTGTATGAATTAATAAACGAAAGATTACACAAATTATACAACGATCCAAGAATACACAAGAACCGAATGAAGGTAAAGGCTATCGGTAGTGTTGAATTATTGCCAGATTTTCTAAGAGATATACTCAACAAGCTTGAGGATGTTACAAAAGATTATGATGATCATTACCTAAACATTGCAATAGCTTATGGAGGACAAAATGAACTTGTTGATGCAATCAAAAAGATTGGTTCCAGAATAAAGGATGGCTCTCTTGATGTCAATCAAATAGACAAGGAAGTAATAGAATCAAGCCTTTACACTTCGCACCTACCACAATCATCTCCGGACATGATATTAAGAACATCAGGTGAAAAGCGATTAAGTGGTTTTCTGCTTTGGCAAAGTGCCTATAGTGAGCTTGTCTTCATGGATGTATATTGGCCTGAGTTCAGAAAAATAGATCTCATGCGTGCAATTAGAACTTTTCAAAAAAGAGGCCGTAGGCTTGGAAAATAGAAATACTGGATACAAGAAACTCTTTTTGTAAATGTTAGAAGAAAGATCTGCAGGTTCGGTCATTTATCGCGAGTCACCCAAAGGTAGGCTGTATTTGCTTTTGAACTACCCTTCAGGTCACTGGGATTTTGTCAAGGGAAATATCGAAAATGGTGAGACTTTCAAACAAACTGTCCTCAGAGAGATAAGAGAGGAGACCGGAATAACAGACATAACATTTGTTGATGGATTTGAAGATAAGGTCGAATATCATTATCAACGAGACGGTCAGGTAATACACAAAGAAGTTGTTTTCTTTTTGTCAAATACAAAAACAGACAAGGTTATTTTATCACACGAGCATCGCGACTATACATGGCTAAACTTCAATGATGCCCTTGTTAAATTGACTTACAAAACAGCTCAGAATCTATTCAAAAAAATCAAAGATCTATGATCTGAGGGTTAACTCTTGAAGTTTTTGTGCTTCAAGTTGAGGATTTTTTGAATTTAGAATTGTTCTTCCAACAATTAGATAATTTGCACCAGCATCTAGTGCATCACTAGGATCTCCACCTTGTGTTCCAACTCCAGGTGAATAGATTTCAAATCTTCCCTTTGCTTTCTTACTTGATAGCTCTATGAGTTTTGGAATGGTTGCGCCAACAACAATGCCATCAACGTGCAACGAATAAGACCATCGTAGGAAAAGATCATGAATATTTGACATTTTACCACTAGATGGATCTTGTACTCGTAGTCCATATCCTAGCTTTGCCCCCGGATGACTCATGTGTACCAAGGTTATGACACCACAGTTATCATCATGAGCACTTTTTACAAGTTGAGATAAATTTTCAGGTCCCATTATTGGGTTAGCTATTACAGCATCAAATCCACTGTGCCAGAGTCTTTGTAGAGTTACCAGATTAGTATTTCCTATGTCATTTAGCTTGATGTCAGCAATTGTCTGCAACCCAAAATCATGTGCGGTCTTGTTTATTTTCTTGATACTTTTCTCACCTAATGGCAACAAGAGGTGAAAATTAAATTTAATAGCACATAGATGTTTCCCAAGCATTTTGATATTTTTCAGAGTATGTTTTTCAAGTAACTCTAGATTTGCTCCATCAAGATCATTTGCAAGTATTATAGAACTTTTAGAGGAGGAATCTTTTATTCTCTTTCTAAAACTACTCATAGTTTGACTAGAGGATGCTTGCCTTTGAGTTTTATCACTTTGAGGTATGAGTATCCATGGTCATTTACCGTACTAACAAAAGATGGTTCTGCACCATCTTTGCTAGAATACCTTAGAAATGGTTTTGTTGGCTCAGAATCAAGTTTGATATGACAAAAGTATGAAGTCTCATCAGATTCATTGAAATTCATGAACACTCCTACATTCCACCTATTACCATCTGGGAAAGCAAAGAGTGGAAATGGAGACTCTTCAAATCCATAACTTAGTTTGATCAAGCTTGTGAGATCCTCAAGCTCAATTGATTGGTATACAACCTCAGGAAGTGATGCAGTTTCAGGCTTGAGCGTCTCAGGAAGAGACTTTACTCGTATAATTGGCGAATAGAGATACATTGGATTTGAGACAGTATTGACAACGTCAAAGTCTTCTTTTCCTGCCTTGAATCCATATGAAAGATAGTGTCCAGTTTTGTCTGTCTGGACATAGTAATTGACAGACCTTTCCTTGAGAAGATCCATCTGAACTGAGATTATGCTTTTTCCATCAAGTTCAAAGGAAAATGCAGTACGTGGAACTCTTTCCAGAGCGCACACCATCCTTGAAAATTCAGTCATATCAGACACTTCAATGTAAAAAGGAAGTTTTGCCATAGGATTTCTCAAAAACTATCCACATTAAAAGTAGTCGTTTATGATTCTCTTTTTATTACTGCCTACGGTCAATTATGTCATTTACATCAGGTCCAGTACCAATTAGCGTAACAGGTACTTTGAGTTGGTCTTCGATATTTTTAATAAAATACTTGGCAGGAGAACTCAAATCTGAAAATGATTGCATGTGCGCACATTCAGGAAATACCACATCAAGTTTTGTTATTCCCAATTGAGTTGCACTGTTTAGCATGATTGATCTTTTTGCAAGATCAAAATCAAATTCAGCTGCTCGTCTTTGTCGTCCAGTTACTGTTCCTACTTCTTGCCATCCTTTAGCCACTGCCTTTTCTGGAGAAATCTCATTTTTCAGAGGACCTTCTCCAACCCTAGTAACAAAAGATTTGAAAACAACAAGTACTTCATCAACACTTTTTGGTCCAATTCCAACATCAGCGCATATTGCAGATGCAGTAACATCTTTTGATGTAACATATGGATACGTGCCATGCCATAATGAAAGAAATGTCCCCTGAGTTCCCTCTACGATTACATTTTCTTTTCTGTCAAGTGCAAAATTTACTTGGTTAGGAATATCATCAAGATACAAAGTAAGAGACTCAATATCTCTTGCAAGTTTTAGTGTGCGCATGGCCCTATCTGCATTAGCTGGTCCTGTACCTGTTCCAGTACTACCTATGGATTGTTTTAGCCTTCCACCAGAGTCTGTTGTTCTATGTGATTCCTCAATTATGCCACATTGAAAATCCACAAATGACCTATCATGAGTACCAAACTCTTCTATTTCCTTAAGAAGTACCTCAGGGCTTACTACAACTCCCGGTCCTATCAGTAACCTTGTACCAGGATTTAGAAAAGCGCTTGGTAGCATTCTAACTTTATATTTTTTATTTTCATGTTCAATTGTGTGCCCCGCATTGGGTCCAACTCCACCTCGAACAGCTACTGTGGGATTATCCTTCATGGCAAGATAAGAGACAATTTTTCCTTTTCCCTCATCACCATAAAAACCACCAACGATAACGGTAGAAGGCATACACATGGAGAGCATAACCGGAGATATTTAAGCCAAATCTTAACAATACGATTTTAGAAGAGATCTAAGCCTTAGATTCACATGTCCTCTCCAAATCATGCCGGAAACATCATAGTAAATTTGGCAGGTCTTCCTGAATTTCTAAGAAAACCAATACTACACAAGAGATTATCAGAATTTTTTTCCATGACTCAAGAAGATAAGAAAGAGATCATAAATAATGCATTACAAGCAGGACCAACAATACCGTTTGACAAATTTTCTACTTTGTTTAAGACTTGGCTTGAAACTCTTTGTAATTTGTCTGAAGAACAAAGAACAATCATGTTTTCATGTTATATTACTGAGATCGCACACCATCCAGAAAAATTAATTGCCTTTAATCTAGATGGGATTTTTGAAATTTACATGTCATTATCAAAGGATCAGAAATCTATGCTTTCTTCAACTATCAAGAAAATACTAGAAACGTTTGATGATAACAATAGGAAAAAACTTTACATGATAATTCCAGAAATAGCAAAAAATGAGATATACAGCTAGGTTGGTTTTTCTGGTTTTCTCTGGCTCTCATCGGCAAAATTAACAACATCACCTTCAGGAGTCAAAACGCCGACAAAGACTTTTTCATATTTTTTTACTACCTTTCTATGATCTGGCATTGACATGTCTAGTTTCATTTCATTCATGACCATGACCCTATACTGCTTCCATTCAGCCCAACATTCGTTGCAGCATGGGTATGTAGAAGCAAAGGGATCAAGTTCGACGCCATCTGGGATTTCTTTTTTACATTTGGTACACGTTCTGACCATATAGAACAACAAAAATGTAGCAATTTAATTCTTTAAGAGATTAACACGTACAAATTACATCAGTTTTAGAGTATAACCAGTTCAAATTCTGCAAGTTGGTACATACTATATCATTAACCAAAGAATCCATTATTTCGCATTTTCGTAGGTTTTCCTGTGAACCAATTAATCGTGAAATCAGAGTTCTTTTATTTTAGGCAACTGAATGGTAAACGTAGTAGGATCGTTTTTTACCCAAATTTCGCCTTTGTGGTTTTTTATTATTGCTCTACAACTAGCCAATCCCAAACCGGTACCTCGTTGTTTTGTTGTAAACAACGGCTCAAATATTTTGGTCATGTATTTCTCTGGCACTCCAAGACCCGTATCTGTTACACCAATTACAGATGTATCCGGTTTGTCTTCCACAGATATTGTGATCTTGCCTGATTCTCCTATTGCCTGTATTGAGTTGATAATTATATTGGATAAGACAATTTCCAACTGAACAAAGTCTCCTGTAATAGACACATCTTGCACAGGAGTTACAATCTGAATTCCATCTGGAACAGAGATATTTTCAAGAGTGTTAGATATCAATTCATTTGATGAAAATCGCTCAATTTTCAATGGTCTTTCCCTTACAAAATCCAAGATTCCCCCAATTTGATGATCCATTCTATCAATTGCTTGCGTCAAATGTCGTAGTCTCTCATTCATTTTTTCATCCTTGACATCTTGAAAAGAGATTAGAGAGACTTCACTTTTGATCACTGTAAGCGTATTTCTCAAATCATGTGATATTCTTGCAGATAAATTTCCTATAGCAGTCATCTTTTCATTTTTTATCAGAACTTCATTTGATTGCTTTAGATTATTTCTTAAAATAAAGATCAAATTGATTCCTATCGTCAAGGAAGCTAATAACGCCGGCATTATTTTCCGATTATAATTAAACTCATCAATTTTAGATTTAGCTGCTTGCGATAAGATAAACGAAGAATAGGCAGTGGTTTTTTTCCAGCCTTTTTCATTAATTGCTATTGTCTTATTGTCTTTTACTTGATAATCTTCCCAGCTTTTTTCAAATTTTACTAAATCTCCAGTTATTGGTTCAACCCAGAAAGTTGAATTAGTATTAGATAAGATTCGTACATTGCCATATTGAGGAAAACTGTCACTAATGTCTACATTATGTGTTTGAGCTTGGAAAACATAGACATCAAGTCCATTAATTACATCTGTTTTTTGGTAAACAAGTGGTGCATCTGCAAAAACTAACGGGTGGAAAAAATCATAACTTTGCTTTTGCACTCCAGGTTTAAACGTAAATTGTTTTTCAGGCATGTCCTTGTAGGTCTGACTGTATGCATTAACTTGATAGAATCGTTCAGAATGAAAGACCTCCTTTGCCTCATCTTGGTTGATTCCACTTACTATGGATGAAATTGTCACATAGTTTCCAGTAGTATTAATCACCTTTTGTATCAAAGATTCTCTCAAGTCAAACGGTTGTGATAGATTTCCTCCCACCTTGTTTGCAATCTGATCTTCGCCTTCTTGTTCCAGATAAATTTGAAAATTACTTTGTAGTTTCTCAGATTCGGGAATGAATAATGCAAACCAAATCACAACTACTACAATTGTGGATATTGCCATAAGAAAAATTCTCTTTGGTGACATACTTGAAAAAAATTATAAAATGCCTATTAAGGTTCTTCGACAAAATCATTTTCAAGAATCAAGTTATCTGAAACCATATTTTATGGCGCGAGCAGATTAACATCGCCTTATTTTATAAAACACCAGTATTTATCGGATTTTTTAAGAAGAGATAATAGGTCTTGTAGACAATACATAACTCGTGAAAATAAAATGTCCCAAGTGTGACAAGATAGCAGAATTAGGAGACGATTTTTCATATGTCAAATGCTCCAATTGTTCGCTTGATATATCGTATGGTGAGTATGTGAAACTCATAGCATACAAGGATGCAAGATATACAGATATTTTGGGAGATTATGCCAAAGACACTAGTGGCAATACATCCGGAACTCTTGATGATTGGTAGAAAAAAATCCACTACAAGCCTTATGTAATTTCAGAAGGCATCAATACTAGTTGGAATTCATAACTTTTGCAGAGTCAGTCCTTAATCTTTTAGGCTTTGCAGTTGGCTTGATCTTGGGAATTTTTGCATATATCGGATTTAGAAATACTGGCAGTCCAACACTTTTTAGATTAAATATTTCATTTTTTTCAATCAGCATAGGATTTGGTGTTGTTGGATTTGGATACATGTTCGAGTCTCTTGTCTTAGGATATGTCAAAACAGACACTTGGATTCAAACATTAGGCATAGGAATTCAAACTGTAGGATATTTTTTCATAGCGTTCTCTCATGGAATAAAATCATTTTTTCCAAAGTCAAGATACTTCAAGGCTATTGCTGCACCTCTTTTCATTATCCCAGCGAATTCAATTGAGCATATTATAAGGTCAATTTCTTTTATCCTATTGGTATATGGGACAATTGAAACAATAATGTCATACATGGAAAATAGGAAGAGAAGCACTATTTTCGTAGCTGCAGGCCTAGGGCTACTTGCGTTAGGCGAGTTTTTAGGATGGTATTCAATCGTATTTCCAAAATCAGTGTTGTATTTTGTTTCAGTTTCTACAAAGATAGTTGGGTTGGGAGCACTCTTTGTTCCAATTTCACAGGTTCCTTTTAGGGGGGTAAGATTTGGCAGTAGTGTATAGAACTCACATGAGTATTATTGGCGATATTCTAACTACTACAAGAGATGAGGTACCGGACGAATCCGGGGCAAGTGTTAC